>JALZAD010000108.1 GCA_030948555.1 Verrucomicrobiota bacterium
AAGCTCGCGGAGTTCGTGCCGTTTCAGTTCACCGCCACCACCTTTCCTAATCTTGTCGATGCCGCGCTTGCGAAGGTGCGACGCCAGGATGTCACCAGCGCAATCCGTCTCATCGGAGTGCCGAAAGGTGTGAGCACGGTTTTACGCCGCGGTATGCAGGTGCAGAAGACAGGACGAACTACCGATCACACATTCGGCATCATCAAGGATATTAATCTCCGCTCATCCATGACCTACAAGAAGCCCGGAGGCGGAACCGGACGCGCCGGGTTCTTCGATCAGGTCCTATGCACGCGCTACACCGCTGGAGGGGATAGCGGCTCGGCCGTGCTGAACATGTCCGGGAAGGTCGTCGGCCTGCATTATGCCGGCTCACCTACGACGAGCCTCTTCAACAAGATCGCTCGCGTGCGCGCGGCGCTCGGAATCGAGATCGTCACCACCGCGATCTAGTCGATGGCGACCATGGCTCAAGCCAAACGCGCCCTCGCACGCTTCGAGAGCGACTTAAGTGCTCGAGAGAACGTGGTCGGTCTCGGGATTGTGCCTGCGGACGAGACCGGTAGCTCTTCGGCAGAGATGGCTGTCGCTGTCTACGTGAAGAAGAAGCTACCTTTAAGTAAGCTTCGCGCGGCCGAAGTAGTTCCAAAAGAGCTTCTCGTCGAGAGTCGCACAGGAAAGCTTTCGGTGCCGACCCGCGTAATCGACGCGGGAGGCGAGATCCGCCCGGAATCAGTCGAGAAGCTCTGAACGGAGCTTACGGCCAGAGCAGCGTCTGAGTTAGCTTCGCAATCAGGCCGCAGACCGTCACGAGGAAGAAGATGCGAACAAACCGGCTGCCTTTCGCGATCGCGAGATGCGTCCCGATGGCCGATCCGCAGACATTGCTTGCCGCCATCGCCAGGCCGACAGCAAACAAGATCTGCCCCGTAGCGGCGAAGTAGATCAGCGAGGCAAGGTTAGTAGCCCAGTTGACTGCCTTGGCCGAGGCACTGGCGGAGAGAAAGTCGAAGCCGAATAGCCCGACGAAAGCGAAGATAAGGAAGCTGCCCATTCCTGCACCGAAGAAGCCGTCGTAGAAACCCAGGACGGCGCCGACGGACATGCCGAGCAGGCGGGCTTTGTCCGGGGTATGTTTCGGCTTGTGCACAAGGCCGAGGTTCTTTGCCAGCAGAACGTAAATCGCCACGCCTACGAGAAGGAAGAGGATGAGCGGGCGAAGGAGCTTAGGGTCGAGCAAGTTGATCGCGCGCGCGCCGCCGAAGGAAAACAGGAACGCAACGAGCGCCGACGGCCCAACGATCTGCCAGTCGATCTTCACCGTTCGGGCATAACGCTGCAGGGCGAAGCTGGTGCCGCAGATCGACGCGAGCTTGTTCGTCCCGAGGATCGTCGGCACTGGCACGCCGGGGAGAAGGATCAGGGCCGCGGGTAACTGAATTAAGCCGCCGCCGCCGACTGCCGCATCGACAAACCCAGCCACGAGCGAGAAGCAGCAAAGGATGAGCACGTGCTGAAGCATGCGTTGCTCTCATCGGCTGCCGCGCAGCAGCGCGCAACCGCGAGCGCTAACTCATGCACGCGCGGTGAGGTGCTCGCCCGAAGATGCTGCGTGAAGCACTTCGCCGTTCTCCTTCTCCTCGCGACCAGCCTCTTCGGTCTCAACGCCTGCAGCACGGTAGGCGATCTCGTCGCGACACACGTGCCCGAGCGGCGCACAGGCCGCGCGCGGGTGGTGATCGATGTCAGCGAACAACGCGCCTACCTCTATTATGGCAAAAACATCAGCGCGGCCTCACGCATTTCGAGTGGGCGGGAAGGACATCGCACGCCGATCGGGCACTTCAGCGTGATCCGGAAAGACCAGAATCATCGCTCGAGTCTCTTCGGCGAATACGTCGACCGGAGCGGACATGTCGTGCGGGCGAATGTCGACGTGCGGCGGGTTCGAAAGCCGCGCGGAACACATTTCGTCGGCGCGCCGATGCCGTTCTTCGTCGAGTTCTCGCCGAGCTACGGATTACACGCGGGCTACCTGCCTGGGGTGCCGGCGTCGCATGGCTGCATACGGCTGCCATACTGGCGAGCCCGCCAGTTCTACAACGCGGTCCACATCGGCACGCCAGTTGTCGTTAGGCCGTAGCCAAGGTGTATCCTTGCGCGAAAGCCGACCCGGATAACCGGGGCGGCTCGGAATCGCATTCTGTTGGTTAACGAACTTCGATATCCATCGGATCTGCGACCGGCTCAATCCGCGGGGTAGTCACCGGGCCGCTTGCCTGAAGGCCAAGGAAGTTGTCGAGGAACTCCTGCTCGAGCGCAGTGCCATCGGCTTTGCGCGTGATGGCGAGGAACTGGTCGCGTGCGATGCCGCCGTCCGTCGCGTCTTTGATCACGGCGGCGAAGCGCGTAACGCAGTGGGTCGTTCAGCGGGCGCACGGTTTTCGTGATGAAGCCATTCTTGTATAGGTCATCGATCTCACTCGCGGTCGCGATGATCGCGGCGCCGTCAAGATCGCGGCCGTTGCGCGCGGCCATGTCGTTCATCCGCTTCTGACCTTCCGCGGTCGTGAGTGCCTTGCTCGTGTAGCTGACTCAGGTGTGAATCCAGAGACCGACCTTGTTGTTACTGAAGTAGCCGTTGCGCATATCGAATAAAACCGACTGACGCAGCGCGCCGAGTTCA
This sequence comes from Verrucomicrobiota bacterium, assembly GCA_030948555.1. Taxonomy (GTDB): domain Bacteria; phylum Verrucomicrobiota; class Verrucomicrobiia; order Chthoniobacterales; family UBA10450; genus JACCTI01. Next base: position 2,687 of record JALZAD010000108.1, read on the forward strand.
AAGTAGCCCGCGCGGGGCACCGCGAGGGAGGGAAGTGCTCGGGGGGGGACTTGAACCCCCATGCCTTTCGGCATACGCCCCTCAAACGTACGTGTCTGCCATTTCACCACCCGAGCAGAAGATGGCGCGGTTTGCGCGGCCACCAATTTAATCAGGAACGGCGGAAAGCAAGATGCCTTGCGGGCGCGGCTTGCCGGCCCGTACGCGCAGCACGAGCGTTCTCGAATGCGGCGCAGGAAAGGCGCGGCGGTTGCTAGTGTTCGTTGCCGATGAGCGTGGGAGAAATCGCGGAGGCGCAGGGCTGGATGAAGCTCGATCTGCACATCCACACCATCGACGACACGAAGGACGCGCTGGATTATTCCGCACATGAACTGCTCGAGCGCGCGAAGCAGCTCGGCATCGAGGTGCTTGCGATCACGTTGCACGATTCCGTCTTCAACCGACGGGAAGTCTTCGAGGCCGCGCGCGCGATGGGCATCCTGCTCATTTCCGCGGCGGAGATGCGGCTTGGCGGCGCCGATGTCGTGCTGCTGAATGTCACGCCGGAGGAAGCCGAATCTTTGCGCAACTTCGAGGATGTCCGGCGGCTGCGTGCCGCGCGCGGTGACTCGATCTTCACCTTCGCGCCGCATCCGTTTTACGTCATGGGCGGCTCGATCGGAGGTGAGCGACTCATCGCGAACATCGATTGCTTCGACGCGATCGAGGTCTGCCATTTCCACAAAGGCTGGTTCGACCGCAACCGTCCCGCGCGCAAAGTCGCGGCGCAGTACGGCAAGCCATTGCTCGCCACCTCCGATGCGCACCAGCTGAGCGCGTTCGGGCGGCACTACACCAGCATTCCGCGGATGGAGAACCTGACGCCGGAGAACGTCTTCGCTGCGCTGCGCGCCGGGCGCGGCCGCCTAACGAGTCCACCAGCGACCTTCGCTGAACTCCTGAGCACGATGTATTTCATCTGGGTGCTCCACCCGATGGAGAAGCGGCGGCGCGAGCGCTGTCCGCATGCGCATGCTTCGCAAATCACCGCACGTGAGCCTTGAATGCGCGCGCGCAAACTGCCAAGAGGTGTTCCTGTCATGTTGAGGATCACGACCCTTCTGCTCGTCGCGCTGATGTTTACCGGCTGCTCGTCGTTCCGGAAGAAGAAGCCGAAAGACACCGCGCAGACCAGGAAAGAAGATCGCGTCGCGCAGCCGAGCGACGACCAGGATTTCAACGCCTTCGTCGGCCGGCTGCGCAAAGCAGTGCATGCGCACGACGTGCAGACCGTCGCCTCGATGATGACGGCCGACTTCGCCTACGTGATGGGCTCGAGCCCGGAGCAGGATCGCAAAGGCGAAGGCGTCTTTCAGTATTGGGATGAGAACGGCCTCTGGCCCGAGCTGGAAGGAATCGTGACGGAAAGCTTTGTGAAGAAGGACGACTTCATGGTCGCGCCGCCGCAGTTTGCGAATCCGGCGATCGATTACGATGGCTACCGCGTCGGGATTCGTCGGGTGAACGGGAGCTGGAAGTTTGCCTACTTCGTAAACGGTTAGCGGAGTGGACTTCCTCGGGCTGCCTCATCGTCCGCCGTTCGTTTTCGTTCGCGAATTGATCCATCTCGAGTGCGGCTTGGCCGCAGATTGCGCGACCGTTTTCCCTCCCGACGATCCGATCTTCGCCGGACATTTTCCGGGCGATCCGCTCGTGCCCGGCGTCATCCTGACGGAAGCGCTCGCGCAAACCGCAGGGATCGCGGCGGCGTCTGGTTTTCCGGAAAACGAGTCGCCGCTGTTTCTACTCTCCGCCATTCGGAGCATGAAATTTCAGCGCGCGGTCCGGCCTAACGAGCGCATCGAATTGCGCGCGGAGAAAGCCGCCGGGATGGGTGCGCTCTTTCAATTTCGCGTCCGGGCGCGCGTGGCGAGCGAGACTGTCGCGGAAGGGCAGTTGGTTCTATCGTTAACGCCTGCCGCATGATCAACGCCTCTGCTCAACCACCGAAATCGCGCCGCGCTGCGCCGCCGTCGCGCATCGGGATCATCATCCCCGCATGCAACGAAGAAGCGTGTATCGCGCGCGTTTTGCAGGAGTTGCTCGAAGTCGTGGATCCGGCGCGTTACCGCGTGGCCGTCGGCGTAAACAGCTCGACCGATCGGACCGCGGCGATCGCGCGGCAGTTCCCCGTTGTGGTCGCGGAGACGGAAGCACGCGGTTACGGCTACGGCTGCGCGGCAGCGATCGAGGCGCTGAACGCGAGCGAACCGGGGATCACGGCGTATCTGTTTTTCGCCGGTGATGGAGCGAGCGAACCGCGCGACCTCGCCCCTCTTGCGCACGCTTACGACCAAGGCTACGCGATGGTGCTCGGCGCACGGACGACGCGGCGCAGCAACTGGCCGGTGATGGGGTTCTCGCATGTCCTGGCCAACCTCTCGTTAGGCATCTGGGCGGGTTTGCTCGGTGGGCGCTGGTTCCGTGACCTGGGGCCGGTGCGGCTGATCGATCGGCGGCTGTTTGAAATGATCGCGCCGCGCGAGATGACGTTTGGGTGGACAATCGAAGCACAAATCGCCGCCGCGATGCTGCGCGCGGAGATCGTAGAACTTCCCGCCGCGGAGCGTCCGCGCCTCGCCGGCGAGCAGAAGGTTTCAGGTGTGAACTGGCGGCGCACCTTTTCGATTGGCTGCCGGATTGCGGCGGCTGGGTGGCGCACGCGCAGGCGCTTGGCCCGAAGGTCGAAAACGGCGGAGCAGGCGATCGAGTTTCACGCGCAAACGCGGCAGGCCTAACGAACAGTTCCGGTGGCCAAAGCACTCGTTAGGCTTGTCTTTATTTCTGCCGTCGCGCTTCTGCCGGCAGGCTGCACCTTGTTTTCGGGTAAGCCGCCATTGCCGAAACACGCATCGATCGAACACGCCGGCAGTCCGGCGCGGACAACTGACTACCGCGCCGTCATCGAACAGGCGGACGTGATCTATTTTCCCGAAGAGCGCGCGGGGTCGAGCGGTAAGTCGGAACCAGCGGCCTTGTTGCTCGAAGCGGCGCAACAGAGCGGCCGCCCTTTCGCGATTGCATGGGATTCTTTGGACGCGACGCAACAAGACACGCTCGAGCAACTGCAAGGAGCCGCCGGCGCGGCGCGGGAAGAGCTAATCCGTAAGCTGGAGTTAAGTGGCACCGGCCGCGCGCGTGAGCATTGCCGCGAGGTTTTGCGTCAGGTGCACGCCCGCTTTGTTGCTCTGCGTTTGCCGCAGGTCGTAGTGGATAAACTCACCGCGGGTGGAGCGTTGAATGCCGAAGAACAAGGAGTCTTAGCGACTGGTTACAAGCTTCCGAGCGGTGGTTACGATGCTTACGCCGAGAGTCGCGCTAATCCTGGTGGCGTTGGAGCTTATCGCGCGGAAGTGATCCGGCGGCAGTTCGCGGCGGAAGCAGTCGTGCGTTACTTCCGCGCGGCGGGTGCGGAGACGAAGCTAATTGTCTTTGCTAACTCAAATGACTTCACGGACGACGCGGGCGTGCCGTTTTACGTCAGCCAGAAGATGAACTTGCGACAACTCGTGCTCGGTCGTGAGCGCACGACGCCGGTGCGGGGCAGCTTACTCGCTTTCTTCGCCCGGGATCTCCGGCCCGGCCGTAAGGTCGTAGACGGCGCCCCAGGGGCCGTTCACCACTAGACGCGTTTCGCGTTCCCAGGGCCGCGTGCTGGCGGGGTGGTTCGCTTTCTCCTCGCGGCCCCAAAAGAGGTAACGCGCGTGCAGATCGCGTGCTTGCTCACGCCAGTTGGGCGCGCCGTCGAGTAGCGCGTTCAGTTGATTCAAGGTGCCGCTGTAATCGAAGCCTTGCGTCCAGACATGACCTAGATAACCGAGCACTAGCTTGCGACCCTGGAGAAGCAGAGGGTGATTGTAGGTAGGTTGCGCGGCGAAGCGGGCTTCGGCGGGCAACTTGCGCACCGCCATCCCTATGCCATCAACTTCTGCGCGATCGGCAAGGTCATGACCGCTCTTGTTTGTCACCAATCCGCCAAAGAGTGAGACGAATCCGGAGACGAATAGGACCAGGCAAGTAGAAAGCCGAACGGGCAGCGGGGTTCGTCCGATGAGCTCGCTCCAGAGGAACGGAAGCATGATGAGATAAGCCCAGATGATGAGCTTGATGTTGTCCCATTCCCACGGCGCAGTTTTAACCAGGCAAGCGACAAGGAAGAGCAACGCTGCGGGGGCAAGGAATGCGAGCGCCGGATCGTTACGCAGGGTCTTTGTCTTACGTGCGCGCCAGAAGCAAAGGCCAAGAAGTCCTAGCACAAAGAGCGGCCAGAGACCGAAGTTCGCGGCCCAGAAGGAGAGGAAGGGCATCTTGAAGTCGCCGGAGTTCTGGACCCAGCCGGGTTTTAACTCGAGAAGCGAACGCGCCTGGAAGTGGTCGGTGATAGTCCAGACAAAAAAGGTGGCCGGGATGAAGGCGGTGCCCACAATGGTGGCGAGTTGTTTGCGCGCCGCGTGGTTACCGATCGCGAAGAGCCAGGCGGCGATCAGGCTCAGGGCAAGAAAGGTGTGAATGTGGAAAAGCGGCATGGAGGCGTAGAGCGTCAGTTCTACCCAGAAGGGAAGGGGCGCGCGCCGCTGGTCTAGCTCGTTTGCGGACCTCCCGACATACTTAGCGCGCCACTGGTAGAGAAGAAGCAGCCCTGCGGGCAAGGCGTAGAGCAGGCCGCGCTGCGTTACTAGCATGGAGAGCGCGAGGCTCTTCCAGGCGATGGTCTTATCACCTTGGTAATCGACGAACTTCCAGGTCTGGAAGATCTGCAGGCCGGCAAGGCCTCCGTTGAAGAGAAAACCGGCCACGGTGAAAACGCCGCCCCAACGGTAAAGCGCGTAGAAGGTAGCGATGCTTCCGACGACTCCAGCCCAGACAAGTCCGTGAATAACATCGACGCCAGCGAGGTCGAGAAGCGCGTTGAACAGATCAGTGCCAGCGGGGTATCGCATGCGGCTGGCGTAGTGGATCGGATTGTCCGGCCAAAGCGGGACGCCAAGCGCGAAGTTCTTGATGTAGGTGATGTGGAGAGCCAGGTCGCCGAGATTGTTTGGCGATTGCACCTTTAGCTGGTTGCCATCGATAAAAATGAGCCAACAGAAAGAGCGAAAGATGAAGAAGGCGAAGCAGCTTGCGACAATCCAGAACCAGACCCGGTTGCTACTCGGATGCCTCGGAGCAGGCTCATTAGCGGCAGCTGTGGCGGATGTTTGGTAGGCGGCGGCCAAGGCAACAACGAAAGCCAACTCGAACGAGAGCGCGGCGCTTTGCAATCCAAGGCCGCCGAAGAGACTGCCGAGAAGCAACGCGATGACCGTAGCCGCGTTAACAAAGGTGAGCCCTCCAGAAAGCCACTTCATGGTGCGGAGTTCCTGGCGCGGGACGAGGCAATCAACCTTTGCTGTGTCCGACGAAATCCGGCACACGGCCGCGGAAAAAGTCCTTAAAGATGCGCGCGCTGAGGTAGAGTTTTGACGTGTCCTGGTAAGGACGAATGCGGAGCGGCATGGTGTAGTAACTGCCTTTCAGCTTTCCTTCCACGCTGGCGATCTTGTCCTCCTCGACCAGAAGAAAATCGGCATCGAGCGGTGAGGGGAGCGTCTCGTGTTCGTAGTAACCAACCTTGGGAAAATCACCAAGGATCCAGGGGATCGGATAAGCACTGGTCCGGATCATATGCCCGACGAGCTGGTAGTAGGTGGGGTTCTCGCGCGCGAGGGTCACGATCGGGTTAAGCTCCCAGATGTCATTGTAGGTCTGGACGTAGACGTAGGGCTCAGTTTCCGTCGTGCAGCGGAAGAAGTTCAGCCGGATGCAAAGGGCGAGCGAGACGGCTAACGCAACACCAGCAAGGATGCGTCCGGCGAAGCGCACCTTCTCTTCCAAGAGCAAAACGCCCGCCGCGAAAAGGAAGAGGAGCGGCCAGACAATGCTAATGATGCACCACGGCGTTTTGTAATGAACGATGCTGTAGGCTGCGAGGGTGCCGACGCCGTAGATCGCGAGATAACGAAGGTTAATGTTCTTGAAGAACTGGCACGCGGCGCAGGCGATCAAGCCCAGCGCGATCGGCGTCTCGTAACGACCAATCAGCATGAGCCAGTAATACCAGGGTTTCTCGTGGCCGTTGCCGTTGTTACCAGTGGCAAACCAGGCGCTAAACGTCTGGTAAAGGCCAGCCACACCTTTCCAGTTCATGAAAGTGCCGGAGTAGAAGACGATGAGCGCGACAAGGCCGATCGAGATGACGGTAATAAGGTCTGCGCTGTCCCAGCGTTGCTTGGCCCGCTCGACCTCTTCGGCGGGAGTGATTTTGTGCGAGATCCACGTCACCAGCACAGCGACGGCGGCGCAACCGACGTGGATGATGTAAGTCTCTTTGGTAAGGATCATCCCGAAGAAGCCCATCGCGGCGCACCAGAGGTAGTTCGAGGTGCCGAGCCGCCACAGTCCGAGGAGACCGAGGATGAAAAGCATCGAGAAGAGAAGCAGCCAGACCTCGTGGATGGAGTAGCGCCCGTAAAAAACAAAACCGGGCGAGAGCGCCATCGCGACGGCGGCGAGGCGGCTCACGCTGCGGCCAACGAGAGGCTCGAATTTCGTGGCCAGCCAAATAGAAGCCGTGCTGCCGATCACGACCGGCATGCGCAAGGCCCAGAGATTACGACCGAAGAGCGTCTGCGAGAGGAAGAGGATGTAGAAATGCAGCGGTCCGTGGTAATTCGTCGGGTCGTAGCGATAGAAGCCGGTCTTGGTCATCTGATCGACAAACCAGCCGTTAATTCCTTCGTCGAAATGCGGCGGCTTGATTCCGAGGAGGAGGACACGCAGAAAGGCGCCGACGGCGACGATGATCCACGGCGTCCAATCGGTCGCGGCGGCCTGGCGTTTCCAGGCAGCGAACCGATCCGCGAGATCGAGAGAATCTGGTAGCGCCACGTCGGCCCCGCTGCTAGTACGCGCAGCCATGCGCATTTTGGTTACGGGCGGCTGCGGTTTCATCGGGAGCAACTTTATTCGCTACGTTCTCGAACATTACAAGCAAGCCTCGATCAGCAATGTCGATATCCTGACCTACGCCGGAAATCCGGCAAATCTCGACGGCGTGGTGGAGGAGCACGGCGAGCGCTACGAATTTTTCAAAGCGGATATCGCGAACGCCGACCAGATGCACGCTCTCATGCATGAGCATCTCTTCTACGCCGTGGTGAATTTTGCTGCCGAATCGCACGTCGACCGCAGCATCAACGATCCGCAAAATTTCATCCACACCAACGTTGTCGGCACGAGCATTCTGCTCAACGCGGCGCGCGCGCATGGTGTGCAGCGTTTCCTCCAGGTCTCGACTGACGAAGTCTACGGTTCGTTAGGCGAAACCGGCCGCTTCACCGAGCAATCGCCTCTTGAGCCCAGCTCGCCCTATTCCGCGAGCAAAGCCGGCGCCGACCTGCTCGCCCTCGCCTGCCAGAAGACTTTTGGCCAGGAAGTTATTGTCACGCGTTGCTCGAATAACTACGGGCCCTATCAGTTCCCGGAAAAGCTTATCCCGCTCATGATTATCAAAGCGATGCGGGATGAGCCGCTGCCTGTCTACGGTGATGGCCAAAACGTGCGCGATTGGATTCATGTCGAAGACCATTGCGCGGGCGTGATCGCCGCGTTGTTAGAAGGAAAGCCCGGCACAGCTTATAATTTCGGCGGTAACAGCGAGATGGTGAACCTGGAGTTAGTCAAGTCAATCCTCGATAAGCTAGGTAAGCCCCATTCCTTGATTAGCTTCGTTACTGACCGCCTGGGTCACGACCGCCGTTACGCAATCGATTCTACCTTCGCGCAGCAGGAGCTAAACTGGAAACCGCTGCGCAGCTTCCGAGAAGGCCTTGAGGCGACTATCGACTGGTATCTTAACAACCAGAGCTGGTGGCAGCCTTTGCTCGAACGCACAGGAAGATATTGATCCCACGGCCCCGGCGTTTCTCGGAATCAACTATCCGGAGCCGCGCGCGAACGGTGAATGCGTCGCCCCATCGCGGCGGGAATTCGGTATCGCATCGGTGCAGGACGGAAAAGGGCTTTGCTCTGATCGGTTACGTGCCAGTCGATATCCGCCGATAGGTTTTCGGACGGAACGATTGCGTAGCGGCGAATGTCGGCCAGCCGGTCGGTGACACAACTGATCACCGAATGGCGGAACTGGTCTGAGAACAAGATTTACACGGCGCAGGCGTTTCGACAGACTAAGCAGTGAGCGTAGGGCTTGTAAGGCGACTTCGGGGTGAAGCACCTGCTCATGCTTTACACGAAAAAAAGGTCGCTTATGAAGATTCGTTCAGCTGCTTCGCGCGTTGTCTTTCTGGTGACGGTAGCGTTAATGTTCGTCACCGCGCTGGGCGAGGCGGCCACTCTTGTGGTCTCCAACACCAACGACAAATTCGCCCGCTCGTTGCGCCAGGCGGTGCAGGATGCGAATCCATTGGGCGGCGACAACATTGTTTTCCAGATTCCAGTCGACGACCCGGGATATGACCTGGCCACGGGAGTATTCAGGATTGTCCTGACGAGCGGCGAGTTAGCCATCGCGAAGGACCTGACGATCGATGGCGGTGGACAAAAGATCGTGCTCCAAACTGGCGCTCCTACCTACGGTCGTATCTTTCACGTCACCAGCGGCGTCGTTATGCTCGCGCGGTTACAGATAACCGGCGGCATTCTCTCGACCACGGCGGCCAACGAAGGCGGCGGCGGGATTTTGCATTCGGGCGGCAACCTGACCGTCTCGGGATGCACCGTCAGCGGGAATAACGCCTTCAGTGGTGATGGAGGAGGAATCTGTAATCGCAGCGGCAGCCTTTCCCTCATCAACAGCACGATCGCAAACAACCTCAACCAAAGCATCTACTCCACAGCGCGCGGTGCTGGGATTTATAACGAGGCTGGTGCGGTCCTTGTCGTCGACAGCAGCACCGTGGCGGGCAACAGCAATGCCAGTCAGGTCGCTGGGATCTACAACAATGGATCAGCTCGGTTGCGCAATACCATTGTAGCTCGGAACGACGCCACTGCCTTAGCCCAGCGTTACGTGGCTGACGTGAGCGGCGCGTTCATTTCCGATGGATTCAATCTCATCGGGAATGGCGCGGGCAGTACTGGCCTAGGTGGCTCCGGTTCGCACGATCAAGTAGGCACCGCGACTACGCCCGCTAACCCCAACCTCGCTGCACTCCGGTATAATGGCGGGCCGACGCCGACGCTCGAGCCGTTGCCGGGAAGCCTGGTGATCGATCAGGGCAATCGCGGTAATCTCACCACAGACCAGCGCGGGTCGCCGCGGCCAGTCGATCAACCCGGCATCGTGAACGGGGGCGATGGGAGCGACATCGGTGCGGTGGAGGTAGGACTGCCGCAAGCAGGACCGACATTTACCGTGACTAATACTTATGAGCGCGATCAGGGTGTCTGTCGCGTCGATAGCTGCTCGTTGATTGAAGCGCTCAACACCACCAACGCCAACGCCGATGCGAACACGATCAATTTCGCGGTCGGAGTAACCGGCACCATCTCCACTGGGACAACGCCGATCGGGTTATACATCAATAATCCGGTGACAATCAACGGACCTGGCGCGCGTCTTCTCTCCATCGACGGCGCAACGCTTGGGAGAATGTTTTACGTCGATGCGAGTGATGTGACCATCTCCGGCCTCTCACTCCTCAATGGCAACATCACGAATAATGACGGCGGAGCGATCTATCATAACGGTGGCACTCTCACGCTGATCGACTGCGCGGTTAGTTTCAACCATGCAACCAGTGCGACTAACGGAGGCGGCGCCATTCTCAACCAGAACGGGACGACGCTGAATCTGGTTCGTTGCACCTTTTACCAGAACAGAACCAACTCATTCGGAGGCGCGATCTACAACGGCGGGATCTTCAATGCAACGAACTGCTCTTTCAATAACAACACCGCACTGAACGGCGGAGGAATCATCTCCCGGTTTGCGAACGGTTTGAGCAACACCACCCTGCGCAATTGCACGATCGCCTACTGCTCCGCGGCTTCGAGCGGCAACACCTCCGGTGACGGGGGTGGCGGCCTCTATGCTGAAGGTGGCGCGCAACAGTATCACCTCGCTAATAACATCATTGCTAACAATAGCTCTAACTCTAGTTCGCCGGTGAATCCCGACCTCCGCGGCCAGGTCACCTCTGATGGCCACAACTTCATCGGAATTATTGGCAATGCCGCGCTTCTAACGAACGGGGAAAACCGAGGCGACCAGGTTGGGAACAGTATGGCGGCGAAAAACCCGATGTTTGGTCCATATGCGAACAACGGCGGCCCCACGGACACGCTCCCGCTCACCAGTGCGAGCACCGCGATCAACGCGGGTGACAACAACTTCGCACCGCTCACTGACCAGCGCGGATATCTTCGCTCCGGCGTGAGCGACATCGGCGCGTATGAATTCAACGGCACCGTGCCGCCGCCGGTCAGCCTAACGAGTGCTGTTTCGCGCAAGACACACAATGGCCTTGGCCCATTTGATGTGAATCTCATGTTGGCCTCAGGCGTCGGTGTCGAGTCCCGGAGCGGCGGCGCAGGTGGGAACCACACCATTGTTTTCACCTTCGCGAACACGCTGACTACCGTCGGCAGTCCTGCGGTCACTTCGGGTATCGGCTATGTGAGCAATGGTCAGATTGGAAGCGATGCACACCAGTACGTGGTGGATCTTACGGGTGTGACCAATGCGGAGATGTTGACCCTTAGCCTTTCGAACGTGACAGACTCGGCCGGGAACAATAGCGCTGCCAAGGCCGTCACGTTTGGAACGCTCCTCGGCGATGCCAATGCTGATGGCTTCGTAAACGCCGCGGATGCGACCATCACGCGCAACCGCTCTGGTCAGGTGACGGACGGAACCAACTTCCGGACCGACTACAATCTCGACGGCGCAATCAACGCGGCGGATGCGACCGTCGTTCGCGCTCAGTCCGGCACTTCATTTCCCGGCGCGAACGAACCCGCTTCCCTGCGGCTGGACTCGAGCCGTTAGCAGCTGTCCAACTTCAGCGTGACGTGCGGGGCGTTTCGCCCCATCCTGCTGCTAACCCCATGAATAAGCACTCCTGCCGTCGTTCCGCATTCACTCAACCGCGCGTTCTCCTTAGTGTTGCTTTCTGCGTCGCCGGGATCGCGCTGCTTGTCGTCGCCTTCATGCTTACAGCGACGGCGCCTGCCTACGCGCAGCCGCCGAACCGCGGTTCGAAAAGCAATGCTGCCCAGCCAGACGTGATCCCAATGGTGGTCGTTTCGCAGGATATCGACCTGCGCGATCTGCCGCAGATTCCGGCGAACCGGGACGAGGAAGAACGTCGTCTGACTCGTCATCCGCGCGTTCAGGGGACGGACGTGCAGGATCCGATTCAGGCCGTGCGGCGAGTGCTGCAGCAGGCCGTCGCGATGCCGACGCCGAGTGCAAGCTTCGACGGCATCAACTCCGGCGAAAGCGGATGCGGATGCCTCCCTCCGGACACAAACGGAGATGTAGGTCCAAACCATTACATCCAGTCAGTGAACTCAAGCATCAAGATCTACGGCAAAACCGGGAACGTTCTTCTCCCCGCCACGACTTACAATTCCTTCTTCTCCGGTCTCGCCGCCAGCGGCACGCCGTGCGGTTTGAACCAAAACGACGGCGATGGGGTCGTCTTCTACGATCCTCTCGCTGATCGCTGGGTGGTGAGCGATTTTGCGTTTCCGACGTTTCCTGGGCCAGGGCCATTTTATCAGTGCATCGGCGTGTCAAAGACAAGCGACCCCGTCGCCGGCGGATGGTGGCTTTATGCGATCCAAACTGATTCAGCGAACCCGGGGCAACTCGGCGATTATCCGAAATTCGGCCAATGGCATAACGCCTGGTATATGACGGTGAACCTCTTCTCGGGGCTGACCACCGCGACTGAGTCCTTCGATGGCGTCCGCGTTTATGCCTTTCCGCGCGCAGCGATGCTTAACGGCACGGGAGCACCGAATACCGGTGCGGTCGCTTTCACGATTTCTGCCGCGACACTCGGCGACAGCTACAGTCTCGTCCCGGCAACTTTTCGCACTGGGACTGCGCCAGCGTCGAACGTCGACGAGTACCTGCTCGCGATCGACAGCCCGGCGAGCGCCGGAGTTGTCCTGACGCAGGTGCACGCCTGGCGCTTTCATGCCGACTTCGTAACGCCTGCGAACTCCACGCTTGGCGTGGGCCCGAACCACACGCCGAACGCGAACATCACGGTCAATGGCTTCGTCGACGCCTTTACGAGCACAAGCAACCTGGTCCCGCAGAACGGCACTACGGCGAAACTCGACACACTTGGCGACAAGCTAATGACACCGCTGGTCTACACGAACTTCG
>JALZAD010000152.1 GCA_030948555.1 Verrucomicrobiota bacterium
GAGCAGGAACGCATCACCGCGCGCAAGCTCCACGTCGGTCTCGGAAAACGTCGAGCGCTCCATTAAACCAAGCGGCGGCGCGGATGAAGCAATCGTCTCGATCACCCCGCTCGAACGCCGGATGAGCAACGGTGGATGGCCCGCACCAACGACTGTCGCGCGACCGGTGAGCGGATCGAGCGCGACACACATCGCCGTCATGAATGAACGCGCGCCGAAGATGCTGCGGAAGTCGTCGTTCACCGCGCGCATGATGGCGGCCGGACTATGGTGTTCGCCGGTGCCGTGGTGAAAGAGTAGCTTCGCCAACGTAGTGAGGAGCGCAGCAGACGCGCCATGTCCCGTGGCATCGACGATCCAGAAGAGCGTTCGCTCGTCAGCCATGAGCAGCCAGCCGTAGATATCGCCGCCGACCTGGATGACGGGCCGATAAACCGACGCGACGCTCCAGCCATCGAGCGCCGGTGCCTTCTGCGGAATGAGCGACTGTTGCGTGAGCCGCGCCGCTTCGAGATCGCGCTCGAGATTTGTTCTCCACGCTTCGAGCTCGTCGTTCTGCGTCTGCAATTGGCGGCGCAATGATTGCAGCCGGAGATGCGTTTCAATGCGCGCCCGCAGCACCGCTTCGTTGATCGGCTTGGTCACGAAATCATCCGCGCCCGCCTCGAGACAAAGCACCTCGCTCTCTTCGCCGCCGTGTCCGGTCAGCATGATCGCCGGGAGCTGGGCGACACTCGATTCGGGATCGGCGCGGAGCCGCTTCAGCACCTCGGCGCCGTTCAATCCCGGCATGTCGAAATCGAGCAGGAGCAGCGCGGGCAAAGTCTCGTGAAGCTGCCGCAACGCGTCTGTGCCGTCGGGCGACTCACGAGTCTCATAGCCGGCATTGCGCAACGTCCGCGCGAGCAAGCGGCGGCTTGTTGCGTCGTCATCGACTACCAGAATTTCGGCGGCGCCGTTGGAGGGCATGAGGGTCTACTTCGAATTCGGAAACGAGCCGTCGCAAATCTGTATCTTTTCTCGATTTGCCCCGCGCCCGCATGGATTGAAACGCTAGTAAGCAGCTCACCGCGCGTCTGTTTTGCAGTGGATGACGGAGAGCTAATTAACGGTTGTCAGCCTATACACATTGAATTACAACGATCGCTGATTCGTCCGAGTCACGTATGAAATTCGCGCTTTCAATCGGGTTGTTGTCCGCTTTCGCTCTCGCTTCCTGCGAGATCGATGAACCACCCCCGCGCCGGGTCGCAAATCGTCCGGCGAAATATCCAACGCAGCAAGCGCAGCAGCAGTATCCGCCCGCGCCGCAACCTTTCGAAAATCCTCCCGCGCAGCAGCAGCCTCCGCCCACATCTGCTCCGATTGATCAACCGCCCGTGACGGAACCGACCACCACTGCGCCGGCCGAAAAGACGCAGGCGGCAAAGGGTGATTATCCGTATGGCGTGCCTGTTCCCGGAAAGCCTGGGTTCGTGCGCAGCCCCTACTCGCCGGATAAGATGACTGACGTGCGCGGCTATGCGCCGGGCACCGAAGTCAAAGACCCGTACACGAACAAAATCTTCCTCGTTCCGTAGGGAATGCAGGATCTGTTCGCGGCGCTCGGCCGCAGTCACTGCGAACTCGTGCCTCGCTTGTGCCGTGCTGGACAAGCGGAGCGATTAGTCCAAGCTGCTCCCTTCGCGCGCCAACTGACACTCCGTGGCGCGTGTTCGCCGGTCGCGGCACGAACTCACTAGCCAGATGGAACTTCGCCTAAAACGGGCGCCGCGGATCGACGCCGAGATTGAGGTGCCCGGCGACAAAAGTATTTCGCATCGCGCCGTCATCATCGCCGCGCTGTCGAATGGTGTGTGCGTGCTGCGCGGCTTCCTCCCGAGCGAAGATTGCATGCGCACCGTACAGGCCTTGCGCGGCCTCGGTATTCGCATCGAGCAACCCGAGCCCGACATGCTCATCGTGCATGGGAAGAAGCGGCTTTTGACTCCCGCAGCAGGCGACATCGATTGCGGAAACTCCGGGACCACGATGCGTTTGCTCGCCGGGTTACTCGCGGGTCAGTCCTTCGATAGCCGCCTCGTTGGTTCGTCGGCGCTTTCGCGGCGGCCAATGGATCGCGTTCTCAGTCCGTTGCGCGAAATGGGCGCGCTCGTCGTCGGCGAAGGGCCTAACGAGACTGCGCCGATCCGGATCACCGGCGCGAGCTTGCGCGGCATTGATTACAATTTGCCCATCGCCAGTGCGCAGGTGAAAAGCGCGCTGCTCCTCGCCGGTCTCTACGCGAAAGGCAAAACGACGGTGCGCGAACCATCGCCGAGCCGGAACCACACCGAGTTGATGCTCAATTATTTCCTCGTCCGCACGGCGAAGGAAGAAGAAGGCGGCGTCACCATTTTCGGTGATCAGGTTCCCGAGTCGCGCGACTTCACCATTCCCGGCGACATCTCATCGGCGGCGTTCTGGCTCGTCGCGGCGGCGGCGCAACCCGGTGGACATTTGCTCGTGCGCAATGTCGGTCTGAACGACACCCGCACGACCATGATGGGCGTGCTCATTCGCATGGGCGCACAGGTCCGTGAGGCGGTTGAAGACGTCGACCAGATCGAACCGTTCGGCACCGTCGAAGTCACTGGCGCGCCGCTTAAAGGCACCGTCATCCAGGGCAAAGAAATTCCGCAGGTGATCGATGAATTGCCGATCCTTGCCGTCGCCGGCGCGCTCGCGAGCGGCACGACGACGATCCGTCACGCGCAGGAATTGCGAGTCAAGGAAACCGATCGGATTGCAGCGATCGCGCACAATCTTCGCGCCATGGGTGCGCAGGTCATTGAGCTCAACGACGGCCTCGAGATTCACGGCCGCGGATCGTTGCGCGGAGCGCGCGTCGCCAGCTTCGGCGATCACCGCATCGCGATGGCCTTCGCCGTGGCGGGTCTTTTCGCCGATGGCGAAACGGTCGTGCAGGACGCGCAATGCATTCACGAGTCGTATCCGGATTTCGCGAAGGCGCTCGAGGAGTTCATGAATCCGAAACGCTCGCGCGTCACCACGCCAGTCATCAGTTCGCTCACCCCGTCGCGGACCGATGACGAATAGTGCGCGCTACCATCGCATCATCGCGATCGATGGTCCGGCCGCCTCTGGTAAAAGCAGCGTCGCGCGTGAGCTGGCGGCGAAGATCGGCTTCGTCTACGTGAACTCGGGCGCAATGTATCGCGCGGTCACCTGGCATGTGCTCGAGCGCGGGATCGATCCGCGCAATCGCAGCGCGGTTGAAGATGTCGCCGACGAGCTGCAGTTCGAATGCGATCTCGATGGGAACGAATCGCGCATTATGATCGGCGGAGTCGATCCAACGCCGCACCTCCGCGATGCACGCGTGAACGACGGCGTCTCGTTAGTCAGCAGCGTTCCGCGCGTGCGCGAAGTGCTCGTCAAAAAGATGCGCGACTACGTCCTTGAGCATGATGTCGTGATGGAAGGTCGCGATATCGGCTCGGTCGTGTTTCCCAAAACGCCATTCAAATTCTACATCGACGCCTCGCCGGAGATCCGCTCGCAACGCCGCGCCGCGCAGGGTCAAACGGATCGCATCACGGCGCGCGACCATGCGGATTCATCGCGTAGCGCTTCGCCGCTGACCGTCGCGGCGGAGGCGGAGGTGATCGATACCTCAGAGCTCAGCATCGCGGCGGTGGTGGTCACGATCATCGACCGGTTGCGCGCGAAGGGCTTCGAAGCGGCGGCGTGAACGGACGTCGGCGCAATCCTTGGTTTTGGACCGGCTACGGCCTGACCAAGGTCATCGCGCGGATCTTTTTCGGTTTCCGAATTCGTCATCCCGAGCGCCGCGTGCTGACCGGTCCGGTCATCATCGCGATGAACCACCAGAGCTATCTCGACCCGCCGCTCGCCGGGACCTCTTCCGGCCGCGAGATGTTCTTTCTCGCGCGGAAAACATTGCTCGATGTGCCGGTGCTCGGCTGGCTCCTGCCAAAGCTGAACGTTATCCCGGTCGACCAGGAAGGCACCGATCGCAGCGCGCTGAAGGCACTGGTCCGCATCGTCAGGAACGGTGATGGCACGGTCGTCTTCCCGGAAGGTGCTCGAACGCTCGATGGCAATCTCCAGCCGGCACTTCCGGGGTTGGGATTTGTCATCGCGAAAACGCGCGCACCTGTTTCGCCGGTGCGCATCTTCGGCGCGCACGAAGCATTGCCGCGCGGCAGTGGCCGACTTCGCCTGCACAAAATCACCGTCGTCTACGGCGAGCCGATTTATTGGACCGATGCCGACTTCGCGATCCGCGGGAAGGAGCTTTATCAGCAATTGAGCGACCGCGTCATGGCTGCGATCGCCGCGCTCAAGATCGACGAATGACGCGGCGCGATGCCCTGCGGCTGATCGCCGGAGGCGGCGCGGGTCTGGTCCTCGCGCGATCTACTCCGGGTGCGATGGACGAGAGCGCGAAATTGATCGAGCGAAAGATTCCTTCCTCCGGCGAAATGCTGCCCGTCATCGGTCTCGGCACGTGGCAGGCCTTCGATGTCGGTTCGAGCAGCGCGGAACGTCAGCCGCTCGAGGAAGTGCTCGCGACATTCGTTAGGTGCGGTGCGCGCTTGATCGATTCCTCGCCCATGTACGGACGCGCCGAGGCCGTTGTCGGCGAGATCGCAGCGAAGCTTCGCCTAACGAGTGATTTATTCCTTGCGACGAAAGTCTGGACGAGCGGGAAAGCGGCCGGCCTGAAGTCGATGGAGCACTCGTTAGACCTGCTCAAGACGCGGAAGCTCGACCTCATGCAGGTGCACATCCTGGTAGATGCGCCGACGCATCTCGCGACCTTGCGCGACTGGAAGAAGGAAGGTCGGCTGCGTTACATAGGCATCACGCATTACACCGCGAGCGCGCACGCGGAAGTCGCGCGGATGCTCGAGCGCGAAGCCGTCGATTTTGTGCAGATCAATTACTCGATCATGGAACGCGAGGCCGAGCAGCGCGTGCTATCCGTTGCGCAAGAACGCGGCGTCGCGGTGATCGTGAATCGGCCGCTCGGTGGGGGAGGATTGTTTGGTCGCGTGCGCGGGAAACCGTTGCCGGATTACGCGGCCGAGTTCGACTGCACGAGCTGGGCGCAGTTCTTCTTGAAGTGGATCGTGGCGCATCCGGCGGTGACGTGCGCAATTCCCGCGACGAACAGAGTGGATCATCTAATCGACAACCTGCAGGGCGGCGT
>JALZAD010000179.1 GCA_030948555.1 Verrucomicrobiota bacterium
GAACGGAACTGTTCGCAAAGCTTCCGTTTCCAACGCGCGAAAACCTTCTTCGCCGCGCTCCTCGAAAATCTCCACGATCGTCTGCCGGCTTTGCGCGCTGACCATCTCGTCGATGTCATAGCAGCGCAGACCAGTTCGGGCCGCGAGTTCGCGCCCGACCGATGACTTTCCCGAGCCGGAAAAGCCGATCAAAACAATCGCGTCACCCCGTTCGCCCATGCTGCAACTAAGAGCCCGCGGCGCGCGGCGCAATGGAGAGAATCGCCTTTACAAGATCGACCGTTCCGCGAAGGGATGAAGGCCGCATGACCGACGCAAAATCCCCCGCCGCTGTCGTTGCTGTTGTGATGGGAAGTCGCTCGGATTGGGAGACCATGCGCCACGCCGTGGAGCTGCTCGATCAGCTCGGCGTCGCGCACGAATACCGCATCGTCTCCGCGCATCGCACTCCGGAACTGATGGCGCAATTTGCCCGTGAAGCGGATAGCCGCGGCATTCGCGTGATCATCGCCGGAGCGGGCGGAGCGGCGCATTTGCCGGGGATGATCGCTGCGCAAACCTGGCTGCCCGTCCTCGGTGTTCCGGTCGAATCGAAAGCGCTCAAAGGCGTCGACTCGCTCCTCTCGATCGCGCAAATGCCGGCCGGTGTCGCGGTCGGCACCCTCGCGATCGGCGTGGCCGGCGCGAAGAACGCCGCGCTTCTCGCCGCCAGCATCATTGGCCTAACGAGTGATTCCGTGCGGGCCAAAGTGCAGCAGTTTCGCAAGGAACAGACCGACGCAGTGCTTTCGCAGATTCTCGAATGAACAAGACATATCTACCCGGCTCAGCCATCGGCGTGATGGGCGGCGGCCAGCTCGGTCGCATGCTTGCCATTGCCGCACGGCGCATGGGTTATCAGGTCGAGGTCTTCACGCCGGAGGAGGACAGCCCCGCCGGACAGCTCGCCAGCCTCACGCGCATCGCCGATTACGGCAATGAATCGGCGGTGCGGAAGTTCGCGGAAGACGTCGACGTCATCACCTTCGAGTTCGAAAACATCCCGGCCGAAACGGCGGATTGGTGCGCGCAATATCGCGATGTTCGGCCGGCGGGAGCGATCCTGCACATCGCGCAGCATCGACTTCGCGAGAAGAACTTCCTCTCGAGCTCCGGCTTTCCGGTCGCGCCGTTTCGCGCGGTGCGGAGCGCGCACGAGCTGTCGAGCGGGATCGAGCAAATCGGTCGTCCGGCCGTCTTGAAAACAGCGGCGTTCGGCTACGACGGAAAGGGTCAGCAGACGATCAACACGCGCGACGATTGGGACGAAATCTGGAGCGCGACCTCCGCGGACGAAATGGTGCTCGAGGCCGCAGTTCCATTTCAGACGGAGGTGTCTGTTATCGTCGCACGCGGCGTGGACGGCACGATGACGACCTTCCCTGTCTGCGAAAACATCCACAAAAATCACATCCTCGACGTGACGGTGGTGCCCGCGCGCGTGAGCGAGAACGTGCAAGAACAAGCGTGCGAACTGGCGCGCGCGATCGCCGAGAAGCTCGATCTCGTAGGGCTGCTCGCAGTCGAGATGTTCGTCAAACCCGGCGGCGAGTTGCTCGTCAATGAGCTCGCGCCGCGGCCGCACAACTCCGGGCATTGGACGATCGAGGCGTGCACGACGAGCCAGTTCGAACAGCAGGTCCGCGCGGTGTGCGGCTTGCCGCTCGGCTCGACCGAAATCCTGATGCCGGCCGCGATGGCAAACATCCTCGGGGATGTCTGGCAACACGGCGAACCGCAGTGGGCGAAGGCGCTCGCGAATCCCGGCGTCCATCTGCATCTCTACGGAAAACGCGAGCCGCGCCCGCGTCGCAAGATGGGCCATCTCACCGCGACCGCGCGCACGGCGGAGGAAGCGATCGCGTGCGTCACGAAGGCGCGCAGCGACCTGCATTCCGTCGCGCAGTGAAGACGGAGACGATCGGCGCAGAGGCGCCGAATGCGATCGCCCGTGCGGTCGAATGCTTGCGTGCTGGTGATCCCGTCGCGCTGCCGACGGAGACGGTTTACGGCCTAGCGGCTGACGCGCTGAACGTCAGCGCGGTGCTCAAGATTTTCGAAGCGAAAGAGCGCCCGCACTTTGATCCACTCATCGTGCACCTGCCCGATCATGACTGGCTGGATCGCCTGACGACCGCGAGCCACGAACCACTCGTTAGGCGATTGATCGAGCGCTTCTGGCCCGGGCCTCTGACACTGGTTTTGCCGCGGCGGGAGATTGTGCCGGATCTTGTCACCGCAGGTCTCGAAACCGTCGCGTTACGGGTGAGCGCCCATCCGCAATTTCGCGAGATCATTCACGCATTCGGCTCGCCATTAGCAGCGCCGAGCGCAAATCGATTCGGACGAATCAGTCCGACGAACGCGCAGCATGTGCAGTCGGAACTGGACGGACGCATTCCGCTCATCATCGATGCCGGCGCCACGACGCACGGGATCGAATCCACCATCGTCGCGCTACGTGATGGCGAGATTGAAATTCTCCGCCCCGGGCCGGTCACCGCCGAAGAGCTGCAAGCTTTCGGACATGTTCGTCGGGCCACCGTTGGCGAACGGCCGCGGGCGCCAGGTCAATTACCGTCGCACTACGCGCCGCGCACCCCGCTTGTCGTGACGAACGACCTTTGCCATCACCTTGGCGAAGGCCGGCGCGTCGCTGTTCTGAATTTCGTGAGCTTGAGCCAGCGGCGCGATCTCCGCGAAGCCGCCGCCAGTCTCTTTCGTCGCCTGCGCGAACTGGACGACGGCAGCTACGACCTCATCGTCGCAGAAGAATTCCCTGAGGAAGGTCTCGGCCTCGCGATTATGGATCGCCTGCGACGCGCCGCCGCCCGCTAGCAGATCCGGCACCGAAATAGTCGCCACCGCAGCCCACGAGCGCCCGAAGGCTGGAGTCCTTTTTCGTGGAGAATTCCGAAGCGCGCCTCCACCACCGGCTCTCGTGCCCGGCCGCCTCCGCAAAAGCAAAGCGCCGGAAGATTTCTCCGCCGGCGATTTCCGTTACGACACGAATGGCGACGGGACCGTGAACGGCGGCAACACCATCATCGTGCGCGCCCGCTCCAGCGACACGAATTAACCAATAAGACTGCGCTCGCGCGACGCCCAGGCCTTCCCGCGCATTGCGAGCCGCGGCGCGGGCATCGGAGTCAGACGAGTGAGCAAACATCGTCAGCTTTATCGCGAGGCTCCCGGAAGGACGATCGCGGTGTTGCCCTCGATCCGGGCGACTCCGGATCGCGCTGCCGTATTGCTTTACTCAACGTGCTTCGTCCGGCACGCTGCCAGCAGTGGGCGCGGACGCGCTATGGGCTTAGGGAAGAAAGACTACTTCGCGACGACACGGTGGAGTGTGGTCCTGTCGTCACGGGCGGCTAGTGACGCAACTGGCCAAGCCCACGCCGCTCTTTCCGAGCTCTGCCGCATCTACTGGCGGCCGGTCTTTGCCTATGTCTGCCATCGCGGTCACCAGTTTAGCGATGCCCAGGATCTGACCCAGGATTTCCTGCTGCACGTCCTGGAGGGCAATATTCTTAAACGCGCCGACCCGAACCGCGGACGATTTCGCGCGCTCCTCTGCAGCTCCCTGCGGAACTTCCTGCACGATGCGCACGAGCAAAAGTCCGCGAAGAAGCGTGGAGGCGGGCAGCACTTCGTCGAGTGGGAGGAGTGGGTGGCGGGCGCGCCCTCGCAGCTCTCCTTCGCGGCCGAGACAGTAGAAGCCTGGCCGGCGGAGAAGGTGTTCGATCTGCGTTGGGCCGCCACCGTGGTCGAGCGTTCGTTAGGCCGCCTGAAGGAAGAGTGTGATCGGCGCGGACGCGGCAGAGTCTTCGAGGTGCTGCAAACTTTCCTGACCACAGACGAGGCACAGCTGAGCTACGCGCAAGCGAGCGTGATGTTAGAACTGCCCGAAGCCACGGTGAAAACACTCCTGCACCGCATGCGGCTCCGTTTCCGCGCCCTGCTGCGAGAGGAAGTAGCCGAGACTGTGGAAGACGGCGCGGAAATCGACGCGGAACTTCGTTACTTATGCTCCGTGCTCTCCGTAGTGCGTAGCTGATGGAGATCGCTGGCCTGACCGACTTGCCGCGCGAAACAGCGTGCGCCGAAAAGGGCTGCGAGGCTTGCGGTACCGCCTCCCGGGTGCATAGCGGGCTCTGCCTCAAATGCCTGCTCGATCTTGGGTTCAGCGATGACCGGAAGGAGATCGATGCCGAGAGTTTTGCCGAGGCCCTCGACGAAATCTCGCCCGGCAAGACATCATGGCGCCTCGGCGGCTACGACATTCTGGAAGAGATCGGGCGGGGCGGAATGGGTGTCATTTATCGGGCGCGACAACGCCTTTCCCATCGCGTGGTTGCGCTCAAGCGCATCCTCAGCTACCACGGCGACTCCCCGGAAACGGTCGAGCGTTTCCGGCGCGAAGCGGAAGCCGCCGCGAGTCTCGATCATCCAAATATTCTTCCGATCTACGAAGTCGCGGAAGACAAAGATGGGCTCCCATTTTTCAGCATGAAGTTCGTGCCGGCGGGCAGTCTTCTTCACTCCCGTTTGCTTTTCGCGGGTCAGCCGCGCGAAGCGGTAATCCTGATCGCTAAGGTCGCGCGCGCCATGTCTTACGCGCACGAGCGTGGCATTCTCCACCGCGATTTGAAACCAGGGAACATCCTGCTCGGAGAGAAGAGCGAGCCGCTCGTCTGCGACTTCGGGCTGGCGAAGTGGCTCGACAAACAGACCGATCTGACCCGCACGCTCACCGCCTTCGGCACGCCCGGTTACAT
>JALZAD010000208.1 GCA_030948555.1 Verrucomicrobiota bacterium
ACGCAGGAGAGATCGATGAAGAGACGGCCCTTCTCTACGCATCGAACAAGAGCCGGATGCGACGCGATCTCGATCACCTCGCGAAGCAGCGCGGAACGGGTGAGCCGCACGCGCCGTCGGGCTTGAAGCTGCGGATTCCCGAGGCGATCGATCTTTCCGCGCTCGCGGCGGCCGAGATCGCCAACAGCACGAGCAAGTAGCGCTACGCCAGCGTCAGCTCTTGTCGACGCTGTATTTTCCGGGCCCGACGAAGAGCAGACCGAGCAGCATGATGAACAGCTCGATCGCATCGAGGTCACTGACGTAACTGCGCACGCCTAACAAGTGCACAAAGGTGAGGACGAGCGCGAAGAGCACGCCGAGCCGGAAGAACAATCCGAAGACCATCAGCGCACCGGCCGCGCATCCGAGCAGCGCGCCGATGAAGCCCCAGACTTGATAGTGGCTGTGCAATCCGAGGTTCCGAATTGCGCTGCCAAATCCCGCCCAACGTGAAGGTCCGGAGAGCAACACCGGGCCAGTCAGAATGATGAAGAGCACACCAATCCCGAGCCGCATCAACAACAAGCCGGTCTCGCGATACTTCCCCAGAAACTGCATCCGCATGGGCGCGACGCTTAACGGGATCAAAGACAGATTGCAAATGAAACGGCACGCGGCGAAGCGTGGGTGATGACCGGCATAACGAAGGTGGTTTTGCTCGCTGCCGGACGCGGCACCCGAATGCGCGAACTCACCACCGATCTGCCGAAGCCGATGCTGCGCGTGCGTGAAAAACCGATCCTCCAGCACATCATCGAAGGGATGAAATCGGCGGGCGTGACCGACTTCATGATCATCGTCGGCTGGCGTGCGGATGCCGTGCGCGAGTTCTTTGGGAACGGCGACGCATTCGGGGTTCGGATCACCTACGAGACGCAGGTGGTGCAGGATGGAACAGGCAAGGTCGTCGAGCTGGCGCGGAGTTTTTGCGGGACCGATGCGTTCCTTCTCAGCTACGGCGATATCCTGCTCGATCCGGCGAATTATCCGCGGCTCACCGCTGTGCCGCCGGATTGCGAAGCGATCGTGACGGTGAAGTTCACGGACGACGTGAGCAAGGGCGGCGCGGTCTTCGTGAATGAACGATTCGAGCTGGTCGATCTGCGCGAGAAGCCAAGGCCGGGAGAGCCTACCAGCCCGTGGTACAACGCGGGCGTGTATGCATTTCGTCCGAGCATCTTCGATTACACCGCGCGCTTGCTGCGTTCGCCGCGCGGTGAGTTTGAGTTAACCGACGCGATCCGTGAGCTCGCGAAATCCGGCCGCAAAGTTCAGGCACTCGAGCTCACGGGCGACTGGGCAGATGTGCGCGATCCCGAGATTCTTGCGGAGTTGAACAGTTCGTAGGGCGTTTCTCCGAAACGTCACCGCGTCTGGCAGAGACGGCCTATAATTACGTCGTCTCTTCGATCGGATCTTCCGGATCTTCCTCGCCGATCTCCGCCTCGAAATCCCGGCGCCGCTTTGGGGAAAGGAACGGCCGCAGAAATCCATAGAGCAGGTAAAGCAGGAAGAGGATGGCGGTCATCCATTGGTAGAACTTCACCGTCACGGCGAGGAGCGCGATGAGGAAGACGAAGCGCGGCACGGACTGCGTCGTGCGCCAGTTCACCGCCTTGAAGCTCGGGTAGCGGAATTTGCTGAACATCATGAACGACAGGAACAGCATCAAAAACGGCAGCGCGTACTTCCATCGGCCGATCGTGTGCTGACCTTCGTTCAGCCAGAGCATGAACAAGGTGATCGACGCGATCACGCCGGCCGCCGCGGGAATGGGAAAGCCGGTGAAGTTCTTGTCCGGCTTGCTCTCCCCGATTGCTTCGCTGCTGCCGTTGCCGTTGCTCATGGCGGCGATGGTGTTGAACCGCGCCAGGCGCAGCGCGCCGCACGCGAGGTAAACAAACGCGATCATCCAGCCGAGATTGTGGAACTCGCCGAGCACGATCTGGTAGACGAGCAACGCCGGCGCCATGCCGAACGACACGATGTCGGCTAACGAGTCGAACTCGCGGCCAAATGGACTGTCGTGTCCGCCGAGTCGGGCGAGGCGGCCATCGAGCAAATCAAAGATGCAGGCCGCGAGGATGAACCAGATCGCGTCGTGAAATTTCTGCGCCGCGATCGTGAAGTCGATATCCTGCGCGCCGTCGTAGATCCGCAACACGGCGGCGAACCCGCAGAAGAGGTTGCCCGCCGTCATCAAGTTCGGCAGCAGGTAGATTTTCGGGTTCTGCTGGTCGGGCATCTTCAGGGAAGTCGCGCGATGATCGTCGTCCCGCCGGCCACGCGATCTCCCACCTTCACCAAGACCGTGGCAGCGAGCGGCAAGTATACTTCCGTCCGCGAGCCGAAGCGAATCATCCCGAAGCGTTCTCCTTTCTCGACAAAATCATTCACCTGCGACCAGCCGACGATGCGGCGAGCGATCGCGCCGGTCAGCTGTTTCACGACAATGGTGGCGCGCGGATTTTCGAAGGCCCACGTCATCGATTCATTCTTGCCCGAGCAGTCCGGACTGCGCGCGTCGAGGCAGAGACCTTCGCGGTGTTGGCGATAGCTCACGCGGCCCTTAACCGGTGCGCGATTCGTGTGCACGTCAAAGACGGAAAGGAAGATGCCGACGCGCTTCATCCGTGTCTTGACCACTTCGGTTTCTTCCAACTCCACGATGTCAGCGACGATACCGTCCGCCGCTGCGACGACTGCGTCCGCGTCGTCCGGCGTCATCCGTTCCGGGTCCCGGAAGAAGGCGAAGGTGTAGAGAATCAGCGCAATGAAGATGAGCGAAAGCCACGGCAGAAAAAGCCATGAGACGAGCGCGAGAACTGCGAGAATGGCGAAGATCCAGCGGCCTTCGTAAAGCGTCTGCCAGCGCATGATTTCGCCGGTAGGTTCGAGGTCAGAATTCCGGCGGTCAAGCAGCGTCTCGGGATTCCGTTGCGCGAGCGGGCAACCGGAAGCTGCGGAGCACAAGATAGAGTGCTTCGCCCGCAGCCGACGCACAATTTATTGCGGAAAATAGCTGGGGCCGCAAAGCGAGAAATTCGTTGAGAGCGGAGGGGTTCTCGCCTAAGTTCCTCGTCGGCAGTTCCCCTGCCCTTCTATGCTCGAAACTCAGGACGAAATTTCGGCCGGAAAAGCTGCGCGCGACGCGGCCACCGGCATCGCCACCACGCAGAAATACGACGCCGCTCAGATCGACAAACTCGAGGGGCTCGAGGCGGTCCGAAAACGGCCGGGCATGTACATCGGCGATCCCGATGAACGCGGCCTGCATCACTGCGTTTTCGAAGTTCTGGATAACTCGATCGACGAACACCTCGCCGGGTTTTGCAGCAAGATCGAAGTCACGATCCACGTCGATGGCTCGGCTTCGATCCGCGACAACGGCCGCGGCATTCCGGTCGACATGCATCCGAAGTTCAAGATGCCGGCCGTCGAGCTGGTGCTCACGAACCTGCATGCCGGTGGCAAGTTTGGCCAGGGCGCTTACAAGTATTCCGGCGGTCTTCACGGCGTCGGCGCGAAGTGCGTCAACGCGCTTTCCGACTGGTTCAAGGTCGAGGTTTCGCGCGACGCGAAGGTCTACCACATGGGCTTCGAGCGCGGAAAAACGACGCAGAAACTCGAGGTCATCGGGGAGCTCAAAAACAAGAAGCAGACTGGCACGCTGATCACCTTCCTGCCCGATCCGACGATCTTCACGATCACGACGGAGTTTAAATTTGAGCGGCTGGCCAGCCGTTTACGCGAGCTCGCGTTCCTCAATCCAGGGCTCGAGATCACGCTCACCGACGAACGCGACGAATCGCCGAAGAAGGAAAACTTTTTCTACAAGCACGGCATCGAAGAGTTCGTTAGGCAGCTCGGCGAAAACAAATCGATCATCCACCCTAAGCCGGTCATCCTTTCGCGGCAGCGCGACGAAGTCTTCGTCGATGTCGTGATGCAGTACAACGACAGCTACAACGACCAAATCCTTTGCTTCGCGAATTCGATTCCGAACCCAGATGGCGGCACGCACCTCACGGGTTTCCGCAGCGCGCTGACCAAAGCCGTTAACCAATACGCGAAAGCCAACGGCCTCACGAAAGACAAAGATCCCGCAATTTCCGGCGACGACGTCCGCGAAGGTTTGATCTGCGTGCTGAGCATTAAGCTGCCGAATCCGCGCTTCGAATCCCAGACCAAGGTGAAGCTCGTGAACACCGAGATCGACGGCATTGTGAACTCCGTCGTTTACGAAGGGTTGATGACGTTCTTCGATCAGAACCCACCGATTGCGAAGCGCATCTTCGACAAAGTTCTGACCGCCGCACGAGCCCGTGAAGCAGCGCGGCGCGCGCGTGAGACGATCCGCAAAGGCGCGCTCACCGGCGGTGGTTTGCCGGGTAAACTGGCAGATTGCTCCGAGCGCGATCCGGACCTGACCGAGCTCTACATTGTCGAGGGTGACTCGGCCGGCGGCTCCGCGAAGCAAGGCCGCGATCGACGCTATCAGGCGATCCTTCCGATTCGCGGCAAGCTGATCAATGTCGAGAAAGCGCGCATCGATCAGTTCCTCAAAAACAACGAGATTCAATCGATGATCACGGCGATCGGCACCGGCATCGGTAAGCCGAAGGAAGAGGTCGATGGCGTGCCAAAGAGCAAAGACGAAACGTCGTTCGACATCACCAAGCTCCGGTACGGCCGCATCATCATCATGACGGACGCCGACGTGGACGGCTCGCACATCCGCGTCCTGCTCCTGACGTTTTTCTATCGGCAAATGACCGACCTGGTGCGGGCTGGAAAGGTCTACATTGCGCAGCCGCCGCTCTATCAGGTGAAGCGGAAAAAGCGCGAGGAGTATGTCGACGATGACGTCCAGCTGAACAAAATCCTGATCTCGCTAGGGCTGGAAGATGTCCGCTTGAAGAACCTCGCCGACGGCAAGGAACTGAGCACCGCGCAGCTGAAGGACATCCTCGAAT
>JALZAD010000231.1 GCA_030948555.1 Verrucomicrobiota bacterium
TACCTGCGCTGCAGGCCGGCGGCGACCGGATTGTCGTCAGTGTTCCCGACCAGGAACTCGCCTTCGTGCAGCACGAGAAACTCGTCGCGCGTTTCCCCGTCTCGACCTCAAAGTTCGGAGTCGGTGACGGCGTCGGGACCTATCAGACACCGCTCGGCGTCATGTACGTGAGCGCAAAACTTGGCGATGGTTTGCCCCTCGGCTCCGTTATTAAAAGCCGCGTCGCGACCGGAGAAGTGGTCGCGCCAAATGCGCCCGGTCGCGACACGATTGTCTCGCGCGTTCTCTGGCTGCGCGGCAAGGAAGATCAAAACCGGAATGCGCGTGAGCGCTGCATCTACATCCACGGCACGGCGGAGGAGCGGCGCGTCGGCCGGCCCGCGAGCTACGGCTGCATTCGGATGAAATCGAAAGACGTGATCGCGCTCTACAGCCGCGTGCATATCGGCACGCCCGTCATGATCAGCGCGAAGCCGCTGAGCGGTTTCCTTCCGGCGGAAGAGGAGACGCTCCTCGCACCGATCGTATTAGAACTCAGCCTGTCGCGATCTTCGGCGGAATAAGCCAGACCAACACTCCCTTGCTCGCGTTCTCCGATAGATCGACCAAAGCGATCCCGGCCTTCGGCAACTTCACCCTTCCACTCGTGAGTTCGGCGATCACTTCGCTGAAGTCTGGCTCGTGACCGACTAGCATCACGTTCGCCGCCTTTCTGCCTTTTAAGATTTGTCGCAGCCTCTGCGCGTTGAAACCCTTGGCCAGTGCTGGCTCCTCTTTCAGCTTCACGTCGAGGTGCTCGGCTGCAATCTCCGCCGTTTGCAGCGCGCGCGGCAGCGGGCTGGAGAGGATGAGGGAAATCTTGGGCTTTTGGTCGCGAAGAAACCTGCCCACCTGCTTCATCTCCTTCTTGCCTCGCTTGGTCAGGGGCCGCTCATCGTCGGGCTTGTTCCACTTCGGCCAATCGGCGTCACCGTGACGGAGAAAATAGAGTTTCATGAAGGATCTCCCGGTCTGCTATCGCGATGTCGCGCTGCCCTGCGCGTTGCTGTCACCCAATCGTTACATTCCGCGCATTGAACGCAGCGCGCGACCACGCTCCACTTGCGTCCGGAGTGTTGCTCTCTCCATAATCGAATAATCTACACCTGTGGTTTCAGCGCAGAGCGATCGCATTCTGATCATCGAGGACGAGCCGGACGTCGTCGACATGCTCGCGCTGAATTTGCGCCGAGCGGATGGTTTCACCGTCTCGAGCGCGGGCGATGGACCGAGCGGGCTGGAGAAGGCGCGCGAGGAACTTCCCGCGCTGATTATTCTCGACTTGATGCTGCCGAAAATGTCCGGGGTTGAAGTTTGCAAGGCTTTGAAAACTGAAGCAGCGACCAAGCACATCCCAGTCATGATCCTGACCGCGAAGGCCGGGGAGGTTGATCGAATCGTGGGCCTGGAATTTGGCGCCGATGATTACGTGACGAAGCCTTTCAGTCCGCGCGAGGTTGTCCTGCGAGTCAAGGCGATCATGCGCCGCGGTAAAGTCGAAGCGGCCGACGAACGTCTGACCGCCGGTCGGATTACGCTCGACCCGGTTCGGCATTCTGTTGCGGTCAATGGCGAGCCGGTCAGCCTAACGAGTGTTGAATTCCGATTGCTGAGCATGTTTATGTCGCGGCGTGGCCGCGTTCACGCGCGCGATCGTTTGCTCATCGAGGTCTGGGGCTACGAGAGCTATATCGACACCCGTACGGTCGACACGCATGTGCGGCGCCTGCGCAGAAAACTCGGCCCCGCTGCGGACGCGATCGAGACGGTGCGTGGCTTCGGTTATCTCTTTCGCGATAGTTAAGAGATGGGCTGGCTTCTCCTCGGCCTGATCGCCGGCATCGTCTTCCTCGTGGGATGGCTGCGCGTGCGACGCCGCTGGATCGAGCCGTGGTACGAGCTGAAGGAGCTGGTCACTTCCATCGTCGAGCGAAAGACGCCGCGGAAGTTTCTCATGACGGCGAACACGTGCGCGAATGCGCTTGGTCTCGCGCTGGAAAAATTCGCCTCGGAACATCAGGAGTTGCAACAAAGCGCGACGCACGGAAACCACAGCTTGCAGGGCGTCGTCAGCGCCTTGCCTGATGGTCTTGCGCTGGTCGATGATCAACGGCGCATCCAGGTCGCGAATCCGCGTTTTCGCGAGCTCTTCGGATTGCCTGACGACGCCACTGGGGTTGGTCTGCTCGAGACGGTGCGCGATGCGATCGTCGAGCGCGCCGTCGCGACCGCGCTGCAGCAACGGCAGCTGCACAGCGAAGCGATGACTCTGCTGCGCGGCACAGACTCACGCATTGAACTCGAAGTCACGGCTGTGCCGTTCGCCGCGGACAAGAATGGCAAGAGCAATGCGGTGGTACTTTTTCGCGACATGACGCAGGTCCGACAAGTCGAAGACATGCGCCGGGATTTTGTGGCGAACGTCTCGCACGAGTTGCGGACGCCACTCTCGATTTTCCGCGGCTATCTCGAGACGCTATTGGAAGATCCAGATCAGTCGCGCGAGGAGCTGGTGCGCATTCTGGAAGTGATGAACCGCCACGCGGAACGCTTAACATTGCTCGCGGAGGATATTCTTAGCCTGGCGAAACTGGAGAAGCCAGACGTGCGGCTCGACTTAACGGAAATCTATTTGCCCGATTTTCTCGGCGGCATTCTGCGCGATTGGGACAAACGTTTGGGAACCAAATTGCTCCAGGCTTCGCTGGAGGCGCCGGACGATTTGCCGGTGATCGCGGGGGACGAGCAGCGTTTGCAGGAAGTGATCTACAACCTGCTCGATAACGCGGTGAAGTATTCGCAACCCGAAGGAAAAATTCACCTCAAAGCTGAGCGCATTGAGAACTCCGTGCGCATCTCCGTTTCCGACGGAGGCATCGGCATTCCCGCACGCGATCTGCCGCGAGTGTTTGAGCGGTTTTATCGCGCCGACAAAGCGCGCAGCCGGCAACTCGGCGGCACCGGTTTGGGATTGTCGATCGTGAAGCATATCGCGCAGTTGCATGGCGGCAGCGTGGAAGCGGCGAGCGACTTCGGACGCGGCACCACCATCAGCGTCCTCCTGCCGGTGCGGCCGCCCGTTGAGGTGGAGGAGCGCACCGCGCTGGCGCAGCCGCACTTCTCCTTCTGAATGGCCGCGCGCTGTCACACAATCGTCACACTAAACAGTTTGTCTGAGCCGGCGCGGCGGCGGCATCGTTCTTCCGCATGGAAAGCGTCGCCGAACTGCCCCCAGGCTTCGCCGCAAAGCAGCGCGCTTCGAGGCCGAGACTCTCAGTTGATCAAGGCGTAAAGCTGTTCTTCGGCAGCAATGCCCTGGTCGCGATTGTTGTCCTCGCGCTCATCACGATTTTTCTTTTCCGCGAAGGCTTCGGCTTCTTCGGACAGAACCTGACGAACATCCGTCTCTATCGGCAGAGCGGGCTCGAATATGTCGACATCATGCGGAGGTATGCCGATGCGGATGCGGCGCTCTCCCGGGGTCTGAACGCAATCCGGCTTAAGCAGCTCCGCGTTGCGCAAAAGCAGAACGTGCCGCTGGATCAGATCACCGCGTCGCTCGCGTCATACGATCAA
Organism: Verrucomicrobiota bacterium; assembly: GCA_030948555.1. Taxonomy (GTDB): domain Bacteria; phylum Verrucomicrobiota; class Verrucomicrobiia; order Chthoniobacterales; family UBA10450; genus JACCTI01. The sequence goes on from JALZAD010000231.1 coordinate 3,616, forward strand.
TTTGCGACGGCGTTCAGCGACGCGGCGGAGCCGTTGAACGGTGTTGTTTCGGATGCGGGAGACCTGGCGTCAGAACTCAAGGCGCAGTTGGCTGCTCAGGGTGGCGTGCTTGAGCACAAAGCCGACCTCGAAGAGAGCGGCGCGAGCGACGCAGCGGCGCAGCTAAAGGTGGCGCCCGTCGCTTATCGCGAGCTGCTCGCAAAACTGCGCGAGAGCGCGCCGGTCTACGATTCCGCTGCGGCCGCGATTCAAGCGCAGGTGACGCCGTTGCTCGATTCCACGCCGCAGCTTCCCGATGAAGGCACGCAGAAGAGTTTCAACACGTGGAAGGAGCAGGCGCGCGAATATCTCACTGGCCTAACGAACGGTTCCGCTGAGCTGCGCGCCTGGTCTCCCGATGTACCGGTGCCGTGGTATCGTGCCATCACTTCGTTCCTCATTGGGCGCGATTGGGTGACGGCGAGCTTTTGGCAGGACTGGTACGGGATCATCCCACTCTTTGTTGGCTCGGTCATGGTGTCGTTAGTCGCACTTGTCATCGCGGTGCCGTTCGGAGTGATGTCGGCCATCTACGTGAGCGAAGTAGCGGCTGTGCAGGAGAAGCGGCTGATCAAGCCCTTCATCGAATTCATCTCCGCGATTCCATCGGTCGTGCTTGGATTCTTCGGTATCGCAGTGGTCGGCCAGGCGATCCGCGCGGCGTCGGAGTCGCCATGGTTGATGAAGTGGGTCAGCTTTTTCCCGATCAGTGAGCGACTGAACATCTTCACCGCGGGCAGTCTGCTCGCGCTCATGGCGGTGCCGACGATCTTCACCCTCTCCGAAGACGCGCTCCGAAATGTGCCGCGCGGTTTTAAAGAAGCGTCCTATGCACTCGGCGCGAATCGGCTGCAAACCATCGCGCGCGTGCTCGTGCCCGCAGCGTTGTCCGGGATTGTCTCGGCCATTCTCCTCGGACTCGGACGCGTCATTGGCGAGACGATGGTCGTGCTGCTCTGCGCCGGAAACCGCATCCAGATCCCGGATTTCACCGAAGGCCTCGGTGCATTTTTTCAACCCGTACACACCATGACCGGAATCATCGCGCAGGAGATGGGTGAAGTGGTGCGCGGCAGCATTCATTATCGCGCGCTCTTCATGGTCGGCCTGGTGCTGTTCGTTCTCACTCTCGGCATCAACTACCTCGCGCAGCGACTGGTGGCGCGATACCGCATGAGCATCGGCTAAATGAAAGCGCGCGCCGTTAACGCCACCCGCAGTCGCATCCTCGAGCGAAGTGCGTTCTGGCTGTTTCGCTTTGCGACTTACTTCGTGATCGCGTGCGCGGCTTACATCTTCCTCGACATCGGCATCAAAGGCAGCCGCACCCTCGTCACCTCGCACGCGCCGTTCATTAACTTCACCTTTCTGAGCGAACGTCCGCAGACGCTTTACGTCTTCGATTTCGAGGGAAAGAAGATGACGCTGGGCGATCAGGATTTCCGCGCCTGGCAGGCGGCACATCCGGAAGCCGCGGTTGAGCCGCAGACAGTGGCTTACTCGGCGGGCGGAATATGGCCGTGCATCGTCGGCACAGCGTTGCTCGTCGTCGGGTCGATGACGCTCGCGCTCGTCATCGGAATCAGCAGCGCTATTTATCTCAGCGAATACAGTCGCAGCGGTCCCTTCATTCGCCTCGCGCGCATCGCGATCCTTAACCTCGCGGGCATTCCCTCGATTGTATTTGGTCTCTTTGGCTTCGGTTTGTTCGTGATCTTCTTCGGCTGGAACGTCTCGCTTCTCGCCGGATGGTTTACGCTCGGCTTGATGATCCTTCCCGCGATCATCACCGCGAGCGAAGAATCACTCCGCGCCGTGCCGCAAGGGTTACGCGAAGGCTCGCTCGCGCTCGGCGCGACCAAGTGGCAGACCATCCGCAAGAACGTCTTGCCCTATGCGATGCCAGGCATTCTTACCTCATCCATTCTGGGCATCGCGCGGGTTGCCGGAGAGACTGCGCCGATCATGTTCACCGCCGCGTATGCCATGCGCGATGAGATGCCATGGCAGGTGCAGCGCGCGACTGATTTCGTTTTTCAGGGGGTGATGGCGTTGCCCTATCACATCTACGTTGTCAGCTCGAAGATCCCGCAGAACGAATACACCGAGCGCGTGCAGTACGGCGCTGCGCTCGTTTTCCTTGTTGTCGTCATGCTCATCACGCTGACCTCCATTGTCCTGCGCGAGAGAAGTCGGAGCCGCTTATCATGGTAAACCTGCTGGAGATGCCCACCGCTCACGTGAACACAACCACCCCCACTCCCGCCGTTGATCCGAACCGGAATCGGATCGGCGCGTCGGCGGAGAAGGCCGGCAGCATCATCGAGATCGAGAATCTCGATTTCGCCTACGGCACGAACAAGGTCCTGCACGACATCAATCTCGGCATCCCACCGCGCGCCGTCACCGCATTCATCGGGCCGTCAGGTTGTGGCAAGACGACATTGTTGCGCTGCCTCAACCGCATGAATGATTTGATCGAGAGCGCGCGAATCACGCGCGGCTCGATCAAGATCGAAGGTCTCGAGATCAACGACCCACGCATCGACGTGGTCGATCTGCGGCGGAACGTCGGGATGGTTTTCCAGAAGTCGAATCCCTTTCCGAAATCGATCTACGACAACATCGCCTACGGCCTGCGTATCGCCGGAATTACGAAGCGTTCGATGATCGATGAAGCAGTGGAGAAAAGTCTCCGCTCCTCCGCTCTTTGGGATGAAGTCAAAGACCGTCTGCACGTCAGCGGCTACGGGCTCTCCGGTGGACAACAGCAGCGGCTTTGCATCGCGCGCGCGCTCGCGGTCGAGCCGAACATCATCCTGATGGACGAGCCCTGCTCCGCGCTCGACCCGATTGCGACGGCGAAAGTCGAAGAACTCATCCGGCAGTTGAAGACGCGCTACACGATCGTGATTGTGACCCACAACATGCAGCAGGCCGGCCGCGTCTCGGACATGACCGCATTCTTCTATCTGGGCCGCGTGATTGAGTACAGCGACACACGCAAAATGTTCAGCAATCCTGCGCAGCGACAGACGGAAGATTACATTACCGGGAGGTTTGGTTGATCGCGCATAATCATATTCTTGGCACCTTCGACGAGGCGCTCAGCTCGTTGCGGAACAACGTGCTCATGATGTCCAGCCTGACCGAGCGCAGCCTCGAGCGCGCCGTGAACGGATTGCTTGAGCGCGATGACGACCTCTGTGTTCTGGCCATCGCTGACGACGAGGAGATCGATCAGCTCGAGAAGCAGGTGGACAAGGACGGCGTCGATCTGCTGCTGCGCTTTCAACCCGTCGCCTCCGATCTGCGCCGCGTTGTTTCGGCGATGAAGTTGAGCTCGAACCTCGAGCGCATGGCCGACCAGGCGGTCAACATCGCGCGCAAGGCGCGCAAGTTAAACCGGCATCCGGAACTGGCGGAGTTGGCGATGTTCGAGCCGATGTATCGCCATGCCATGTCGATGTTTAAAGATAGCGTCGAAGCTTACATCCGCGAAGACGTCGACCTCGCGCGAGCGTTGAAACCGCGCGACAAGGCGCTCGATGAAATGAATGCAAACGCTAGCAAACGGCTCATTCAGCGCATGGCAGAAGACCCGGATCAGCTTCGCGGATATCTGAATCTCATGTTCATCTCGCGTCATCTGGAGCGGGTGGGCGATCATGCGACGAACATCGCGGAAGACGCAGTCTACGCAGCCGCGGCTGAGGACATTCGGCATCAGCCGTACGTTCCGACCGAGCCAAGCTGAGCATCTGCGCCAGTCCGCGGAACGGCATTCTAGGGCAGGGACGCCTTAATGCCCATTGAGTTGCACGCGCGACCGCGCGATCTGCTTCACAGCCGCGACGTGACCGTCCGGCTGGGTCTCCCATCCGTCGAAGAACTCCGAGACGCGGCGTGCGAACGCTTTTGGCTTCTCGGCATAGAAGCGCTCCCCGAGCGCGGCGGCCGTGCGTTGCAGTTCCTTTTCGCGCAGACCGATCAACTCTGAGAGCGCTTTCGCTGCCGGATCATCTTTGCCTTTGCGCGAGCGTTTAATCAGCCGTTGCTCGAGGAAGGCCAGATCGTGCGCGTTCCCCAGGTTCTCCGTCAGGACTTGCAGCTCGCTGACCAGTTGATGGAAAAGCGCGGGATGGAGCGGCTGGAGAATGCGGAGTTGATACATCAGCTCTTTGGCGCGCTTGCGCACGGTGTGAAAGTTCTCTGACGTGGGTTGCCGCTGGGCGAGACGGAGCGCTCTTCGACCACGCCGATACGCGGTCTGCGCGCTGCGGCGCAATTGTTTGCACGTGAGGCTCTCCACGGGCCACTCTTTCGATTGCGAACGCGCGGCGCTTAGGAGGCGATCGACTTCTTTTTTCCAATCGGAGAAGCCGGCGAGGAAGCTTTCGAGCTCGAGGCCGAGGAACGCTTCCGCTTGTTCCAGCACATCATCTTTCTCGATGTGCAGCAGTTGTCCGAGTTGCTGCATGGTTTGAAAGCGGACCTCCGCGTCGCGAATATCGGAGAGAAGACGCGCCGCTTTTCGCAAGCCATTGTGCGCGCGCGCAAACTCACGCGCGGTGACTACGGGCGCGAGGAAGCGCAACGCGGCCCGCGCTTTCTTGAGGTGCTTGCGCGTGCGATGCACCGGTGAATTCGCAGCCGTTCGCGCGGACTTATTCGCTTCCAACGCGAGGGATATCTGCCGACGGCAAATTCGGCGCACGCCGTCGCCCAGTGCCTCACCGGCACGCAATTCGTAGCTCATGGGGAGAAGAGCGTGCCCAGATTTTTCACCGCTCGCAAGCGCCCTTCGGGCTCCACGTTTGGCTTTGCAATGCTGTGCCAGTGTTCGCGCTGTCACGACAATGTCACCCGGGCCGCCGCGACTTTTCGCAACCGTCACAAGCGACGCCGCGGCGTCACATTTGCCGCGCAATCTTCACCGTAAACGCGTTGATGGGCGCCGCGCGCCGCGTCATGAAAGCGGCGATGAAAACCACGATCGCTCTTTCGCTCCTCGGCTCACTCCTGATCTCGGCCGCCTCGTTCGCAGACACGGTAAACCTCGCCGGCAACACCGCTGGCGCGCCCACCTTCACGAGGCCGACGGAGACCGGCGCGCGCAGTTTTTTCGCGGTCCCGTTCATTGCCTACCAGTTCAACGTCGCCACATCGGGCGCATTCACCTTCACGCTCAATGCGGTCGATCCTTCCAGCTACGACACCTTCCTGCATCTCTTCGCTAATGCGTTCAATCCCGCCGACGTCTCCGATCCAGCGCTGAACTTCTTTGCCGCGAATGACGACGCGAGCGGCAGCACGACGAACTCCGGCCTAACGAATCTTACACTTTTCGCCGGCACCACTTACTTCTTGGTCGTCGATGGTTTCTCGGGCAGCGATGCGGGCGCATTTACGGCCAGCATCTCCGGCCCGGGCGCGATCAACGTCGTCCCGGAGCCCTCCACCATCGCGTTGCTCTGCACGGCTGGCGTAACGCTCGCGACGGTAATGCGTCGGCGCTCTCGGCAAGCACGTGCCTGCGATTCTTAACTCCGCAAAACAACTCGATGCGCGGTTTAAAATTCATCGCCGGGAGCGGGGCGATCGTAGCGGCGACCCTCGGTGCGGCGTCGCTCATCGCCTCGCTCCCGGCCCAAGTTTCGTTCTGCTCGATCTGCGGGGCGCGTGAGGAAACTCGCGCCTATGCGATCCGCTTCACAGCACGAGAGATCTTCCGCCGGAACGAAATTGCGGCGACGGATTTCAGTGCGCTGCTTCGAGAGAAGAACCTCGTCCTGCCTCATGCGCATGATTGGCGCGCGCCACGATATGTCGCTGATCCGATGGATCAATTCAGCGCGCCGGTACTCGAATCGCTCGATTACCTGAATGCGCCACGCGTCGTCAGCTTCACGCGCAATGTGGCCGATTATGCCGACCCACTGAGCGTCGCGCGCTGGCGCGAGCTCGTCGTTCGGCCGGGTTACGCGCGGCTGCTCGATGGCACGTTGCGTTTCCTCCACGTGCCACCGGAGGGATTTGCCGAACGCGCGGAGTTCCTCGCCTGGTGGGGCCGCAATTCGTTCGCCGTTTACAACCGCCTCCGCGAGCAAACGGAGCCGGATTGAATCATTCACTCAGCATCATCACCAACCGAAACAGCAGCAGCCCACACAGTCCCTTCCATATGAAAAAAATGATCAGCAGTCTCGCGCTTGTCAGCGCTTTTGCCGCTCACAGCTACGCGGCGCCGGCCGTGCAAGTCCGCTTGCCGGAACGCTTCCGTCTCCTCACCGGCCAACTCTTCGACCTGCGCGTCGAAGCCACTGGCCTAACGAATCCAGCGACCGCCAGTATTCAGGTGCTGGTCAACGGCGCGCCCGCGACCTTGCCGACGCCGGAGGTCACTACGGATAACGACGTCAATCCCGCGGATGGCGACGAGGCCTGGACCTACCGCGCGACCAGCTTCCCGGCAGAAGGCGTGCAGACGGTGCAGGTGACAGTCACGGACAGCAGCGGCACGGGGAACGCAACGCAGCGCATCGGCGTCCAAAGATTTTCCTTCGGACCAAACGGAACGCTCCCGAAGAAAAACATCATCCTCTACATCGGCGACGCCATGGGCACGGCTTACCGCGATGCCGGTCGCCTCGTGGCGAAGAGCACCGGCAATCGTTTTCGCGAAGGCTTCTTCGATCAGTGGCAGGAGATGGATCAGATGCCGGTGACCGGGATGGTGATGACTTATGCGCTCGATCGGGTCGTGCCCGATTCCGCCAACACGGCGACGGCGTGGGCCAGCGGCAACAAGACGGTCGACGGAACGCTCAACGTTTTGCCAGACAACAACGACTTCAAGTTCAACGCCAGTAACGCAACGCTGCAATCAACCAAGCAGTACGCGCTCGATAATCCCCGCGTCGAAACACTCTGGCAGTATCTGAAGCGGCTCTACGGCTACAAAACCGGCATCGTGAGCACGGCCGACATCACCGATGCGACACCAGGCGGGGAAGGCGGCTACTCGCTCCTGCGCTCGCTCACCTTCGACATCGCACGCCAATATGCCGACGGCGTCTGGACGGCCGGGCCTGAGTTCGATGTCATCCTTGGCGGCGGACTGGAGCACTTCAATCAACGCAACGCCACCAACAGCGGTGATACGCGCGACCTGACCGCAGAACTGCAGGCGAGCGGCTTCACCTATGTGACGAATCGCAGCGCGCTGAACGCGCTCGCCACTCCGCCGGACAAACTGCTGGGGCTTTTTTACGCCGCGCCCGCACCCGTCGCGAATACAGGCGCGAGTGGCAACATGAACGTCGCCTACGACAAGCTCGGTCTCGCGCGTCCGACGGACGAACCGGGCAGCAACTCGGCGACGAACACACCGAACTTCAACGGCTTCACCGACCAGCCGTTTCTCGATGAGATGACGACTCGGGCGATCGCTACTTTGAATAAGAACGGCGGGCCCTTCATCCTCATGGTGGAAGGCGCTTCGATCGACAAGCAGAGCCATCCCAACCACGAAGCCGGCGTCATCTGGGACGTGATCGAGTTCGACAAAGCAATCGGTGTCGGCCGGACCTTCGCGAAAAGCAACAGCGGCAAGACACTCGTCCTCACGACGGCGGACCACGACCAGTCGATGAGCATCGTCGGCGTTACCGACACAACGCTCGCAGGCGCGGTCTTGAACACGCGCAGCCTGTCGCTCTACCCGCGCACGAAAACCGCTTACGACCCGATGCTGACTTCGACAACGCCGGGGCCGAGTGTCGGCGCAGCGGGCGTTGCGCCGAGCAACAGTGGAAATAACGCCGGCGAAGTCACCGGTTTCCCGAACTACAGCGAGGCAACCTTCAGCGGCGGTGTATATCCAGACAACGCCAACCGTTTCAAACTGGCGGTCGGTTTCCGCACCGGAAATCACACCGGCTCGTCGGTGCCGATCACGGCCGAAGGACCGGGCGCGCTCCTCTTCGCCGGCTACTTCGACCAAACCGACATCTTCTTCAAGATGTCCCGCGCTTTGAGCAGCGACACTTCACCTTTGGATGAATTCACGAAGGCCCGC
>JALZAD010000235.1 GCA_030948555.1 Verrucomicrobiota bacterium
TGAAGGCGTTCACCGGCAAGCTCGGCAACGAGAATATCGACCTGGAGAAGGTCCAGCAGGACCCCGACGTCAAAGGCAAGTAGCGCGCGGTAGCGCACCGCACGGCGCGTGTCGCACGACGCACGCGTCATCCTGAGCCGCGAAGACGGCGAAGGACCTCGCACAGGCCGCGAGCGGTTTCGCTCCCTGAACTGAGACGCTAACCACCCGGCGTGAAATCCTTCGGCGCTACGCCAGCCTCAAGATAACCGGTGCTAACGCGCGCCGAAGCAAAGAACGCCAAACGTGGCTTCGACTAAACGCGAACAGGATCAGTGAGCCGCTGCCCCGGTTCCGTCTCCCCGACCGACGTCGTTCCGAAGAAGATGTGATCGAATGTCGGCTGGAAGGTCGCGCGCTTCGGTGTGTCGCCGATTCGGAAACGTGGGCTCACTTCGCGTTGATCTGCGCAGAAGATTTCCACTTCGCTGCGGCCGGCGCGCGAGAGCACGTTTGCGACGGCAGCGCGCGCCAGCTCGGGGGTGTTGCAATCGCGGCTGAGATGTCCAAGCACGACGCGATCGATCTTGCCCGAGAGCAACTGTTCGATCACCCCCGCGGCGGCGGCGTTGGAAAGATGACCGTGGCGGGACATGATGCGTTGCTTCACCGGCCACGGACGGACCTGACACGCCTGGAGCAGCTTCTCGTCGTGGTTCGTCTCGATCACGAGGGTGTGCACTTCGCGTAAACGCTCGATCAACATCTTGGTCGGATGCCCGAGATCGGTGATGAACCCAAGCGCGCTGCGGCCCGCGTGGAAGGCGTAGCCGACCGGCTCGACTGCGTCGTGCGGAACCGGAAACGTTTGCACGGTGATGTCGCAAATCGTGAACTCCGCGCCGGTGCGGAAGAGCCGCCAATTGCGATGCGCGCCTAACGAGTCGCAGCCGTAGCGAATGGCTTCCGCAGTGAGCGCGTTGCAGTAGATCGGCACCGCGAACTTCCGGCAAAGCACTTCGAGCCCGCAGACGTGATCGCCATGCTCATGGGTGAGCAGAACGCCGTCGAGCTGCTCGGGTCGAACGCCGCAGGCTTCCAAGCGCCTAACGAGTTGTCGCGCGCTCAAGCCGCCATCGACCAGGAGCCGGCAATGTTCGGTCATGATGAGGGAGGCATTCCCTGAGCTGCCGCTCCCGAGCATCGTGAGGCTGAACATTCTCGATTAGTAGCGGGCGCACCGGAGGTCGACAAACAGATTTGGATTTCGAGCAGCGAAATTCGCGCGTCGCCAACTCGCTCTTGCTAACGGCAAAGCCGGCGTGCACGCTTCCGGCCATGAAACTTCTCCTTTCCGCCCTCGCTGCCGCCGCTCTCATCCTCGAGCCGTCCTTCGCCCGCGCGGACGAAGCGAGCCATCGCCAGTCCGCTGAAGCGCTCCTGAACCTGATGGGAATGGAGTCGCTCCTGAGCCAGTCGATCGACCAGATGCTCGCCATGCAGGTGAAACAGAATCCCGCGATCGCGCCTTACCAGGGCGAGATGAAGAGCTTTCTGGGCAAATACATGAGCTGGCCGAGCATGAAGGAAGACATGGTGAAGATTTACACCGACGAGTTCACGGAAGCGGAACTCAAGGAGTTGACGGCGTTCTACAACACGCCGCTCGGCAAGAAGACGGTGCAGAAGATGCCGGCCTTGATGGCGCGCGGCGCCGAGATGGGTCAGAAGCGCGTGCAGGAACACCTTCCGGAATTGCAGGCCGCAATCGCGGCCAAGGGTGCGCCGGCAGCTCCCGCGGCCGGTGCGGCACCAGGCGCAGCAGCAGCGGCTCCGACTCCGGCAGTAGCGGCCCCGAGCCCGGCAGCGACCGCCGCTTCTTCGCCGAAGAAGAACCCGTAACGGTTCTCTACGACGGGCCCATCAGGGCGAGGATCCGCGCCTTTTTCGCCCCGTAATCGAGCGATCTAAACGCGCGGATTTCCTCGAGCCGTCGCATCCCGTTGAGCGTATCGAGGAAGCGCGTGTAGCTCGACGCCAGCTCGGTGGACTCCAGGTAACGCGCGCGAAGTTGCGCGCTCTGGTAGGCGCTGGCATTGCGCGAAGCGAAGAGGTGAAAGCGTAGCCAGCGACGATCGGTGCGTGAGACGCGTTGTGTCTTACGAAAGAACGCAACGAAAAGCAGGAGGACGAGATAGGTGTCGACCTGCGCCTGGAGCTCGAGGT
>JALZAD010000257.1 GCA_030948555.1 Verrucomicrobiota bacterium
GCTCAAAAGGTCCGGGCGGATAATCGGAGCCGGGCGCGGCCTTGATTCCCGCATCAAGAAAACTGCGGAGCGCGAACATGTGCTCGAGCCGCTCCGTGCCGTACTCGCGGAACTTTTCGCCGTGGTAGTAGACGTAGGCGGCGAAGGGCGTCGGGATTGCGCCTAACGAGCGGATGCGTTGCACAAGTGAGTCGTTGATCAGCGTGCAATGCTCGAGCCGGAAGCGCGGATCGCGTCGCGGCCGCTCGCGTTGCAGTCGTTCGTAAACGCGCAGCACGGTATCGATCGCAACATCGCCGTTGGCGTGCACACCGATCTGCCAATCCGCTTCGTGTGCTTTGCGGCCGATCGTGTAGAGCTCGTCTTCGCTCATCACTTCGATCCCGAAGTCGTTCGGCCGGCCAACGTACGGCTGCGAAAGGCGGGCCGTGCGCTCCGAGATGGAGCCGTCGCAAGTCATCTTCATTGCGCCGACGCGGACCCATTCGTCGCCAAAGCCGGTGCGCACGCCGGCGGCGATCATGCGATCAATGTCGCTGTAGCCGATCAGGCAATAGATGCGAACCGAGAGTTCGCCCGCGGCTTGCGCATCTTGATACGCGCGGAGATCATCGTGCGATCCGTAGGCGTCGTGCGCGGAAGTGATGCCGGTCCGCGACATCATCTGCGTGATCAGCTTCACGGCGGCGCGGTAATCATCGCGGCTGTTCACCTCCGGGATCAGCTTCTCGAAAACATCGGTGGCGCGTTCGCTGATCCGGCCGTTCAGCTCTCGAGTCGATGGATCGCGATCGAATCGTCCACCCGCCGGATCAGGCGTGTTGGTGGTGATTTTCGCAAGTTCGTAGGCGCGAGAGTTCACATACGCGGTATGTCCTCCGCGATGCGCGATGTAGACCGGATGCTCGCGCGCGGCGTCGTCCAGATCAGCGAGGTTAAAGGGCCGGCCATCACTCGTCTTGGTGTCGTCGTACTTGAAACCAACGACCCACTCGTCAGGCGGAGTTTGCGCGGCGCGCTGGTGGATCGCGTTTTTGATTGCGTCGATCGAGCGGAGGTCGCAATCCACCTGCCGCAAGTGCATGCGACCGGCGACCGCGGGATGCGTGTGCGCATCGATGAAACCGGGGACGACTGTCTTGCCGCCAAGATCAATCTTCTTCGTCGCAGCCGTGGCGAGCGCGCGGACTTCCTGGTTGCTCCCGACGGCGAGGAAGCGGCCGTCCGCGATCGCGACCGCCTGCGCGCGCGGGTGGCGTGAGTCGATCGTGATGAAGTTGCCGTTGAAGAGAATCAGCTCGGGTGTGGTGCGCTCGAGAAAGAGGGTGGGGGAAAGCGCGAAGGCGCCGAAGCGGGTGAGGAATTCGCGGCGGGATTGCATCGAAGGAAGTGCCTCGCGAATTAAAAACAAATAATCGGCCGTTCGTCCATTTCGCTGGCGCGTCGTGGCTTTTTACCGATTGTGCGCGCGCCCACCGCATGAAGAAGAAATCCTCCCCGTCCGGCGTTTCCCGCAAACGCGTCATCGCTGCTCTCACCTTCTGCTGCGCGGGTTTGTTGCTGGCGTTCTTCGCGCTCGCCGGCTTGCCCAAGGTGCTCGTGAAAGAAGCAGCGCCGGCGGAGGAATTGCAGCGTTACATGCCGGTGCCGGGCGGAGACGTGGATGATCTCGACCGGATGGAGCAACATTGGAACGATCGGCTGAGTTACCCGACAGGGCTGTTCAACCCGGAGTGGGTCAGGAAGGCAGCCGAACAGGACGGTATGATTTCGCGCGCGGTGCCGAGCGGCGCACGGATGAAACGGAATCGCGCATCGGCCAGTCCGCTCGCGCTCGATGTAAACGCTTTCATCTCCCTCGGGCCTTCGCCGGAACGCATGACCGGTTGCACCGGCTGCTACGACTACGGCTTCACGCAGGGACGCGTGAACGCGATTGCGGTTGATCCAACCACGCCGACGAACGGCTCAATCACGACCTACATCGCGACAAACGGCGGCGGTGTCTGGAAGTCGACTAACTGCTGCAGTAGCACGACGAGTTGGAATGTGATCACGGATGATCCGCTCATCAGTACGACGAGCGTCGATGCGGTCACGATTGATCCTAACGACCACAACACGATCTACGCCGGCACGGGCGATTTGAACTTCGGCTCCTTTTCGATGGGCAGTCAGGGCATCCTGAAATCGACCGATGCTGGTGCGACCTGGAAGGTCCTGGGCGCAGATGTGTTCGGTGCGCCGTTGCCGGTACCGGCTGGCCAGTTCCCGCAATATCAGGC
>JALZAD010000279.1 GCA_030948555.1 Verrucomicrobiota bacterium
CAACGCATCTATTTGCGCGCGGCGCAGCAGACCGAGCGTGCAGCCGAGCCGGAGCGCGCGTGGTTGCTCAAGGAATGGGAGAACGTGCTGAACGATCTCGAACGCGATTTCAGCCTAACGAGAGATCGCATCGATTGGGTGGCAAAAAAGTTTCTCCTCAACGCGCTGCAGGAAGAAGAACGCCTCGCGTGGAGCGATCCCTGGCTGCAAGCGATCGATCTCGAGTACCACAACGTTTCACCCGACGAAGGGCTGTTCTACGAACTGCTGCGGCAAGGCTCGATGCGTCGGATCGTGGAGGAAGATGACGTGAAGTCGGCGATCTTTGCGCCGCCGGAAACCACCCGTGCTTATTTCCGCGGTCGCTCCGTCGCGAAGTTCAATAGCGCGATCACCTCCATTCAATGGGACGAGATCGTCTTCGCGAACGACGGCCGCGAGCAGCGCGTGGCCTTGCCGGAAGTAAGTCAGCACGATGCGCGGCTTGCTCAGCTCAACACCCTTTTTCGCCGCGAAGCTGATCTTTCTGCCATCCTCGCCGCGGGCACGAACGACGCGGGACAGGTTTGTTAGGGCAGCACGAGACGGTAGAGCTTACGGTCTCCCGGATCAGGATCGTCGTAGGAGACAACTCCGCCGGAATCTGCTGTTACCATCGCGGTGAGGACAAAGCTCGCCGAGTCCAGACTGCTGGAGGTCTCAAGTCGATAAGTTGCACCAGCGGTGCCAGCGCCTGAGAGGTGGATGGTATTCGCGCTTCGCCGCGTGACAGTCAACGTGCTTCTGAACGGTGCGAGCGAGATGACGTGGATGAAGTTCTCGTCCCGAACAGCGTCTGGTCTTGTGTAGTTGCGCAGCGGGAGCGACTCGAACGGAGAACCAAAGTTGTAAGTGGGCAGGGCGCCGATTGCGTCCATGACTGAAAGTCCGCTGCTCGCGATGATCCGCCCGAAGATGGTGAATCCGCCGTTCTGCGTATCGAGGTTGGGGGAGTTATCGACTTCGTTGAAGAACCACTGTGTCGTTGCGCTGTTCGGATCACCGCCGAGTTTCGCCATGCCGAGCGTCCCGCGCGTGTTCGAGACGTGGAACTCGTTCGCGATCGGCGGATCGGCCGGAACCATCGTGACGGTGCCGTTCGCAAAATGGTAACCCCCGCCTTGGATGACGAAGTTGGTCACGGAGCGGTGAATGAAGGTGTCGTTGTATGCGCCGCGATTCACGTAGCGGAGGAAGTTAGCGACTGTGTTCGGCGCGACATCCTGCAGAAGAAGGACGTCGATGTTCCCAAGCTCAGTTTCGAAGCGGACGATGGGATTGTTGTTGATCTGCGCGAGCGCCAGAGATGCGCTCAGCACAAAGCAGGAGATCAGGAGGGATAGTTTGGCCATGCGTCGTCCGCAGACCAGAGAGACCTATCAGAGCGCGCCTCGACGTGTCGATTACGACCAGGTGATGAGGCGCAGCTCGTGCGCTTGCATGAGGTGCGGATGCCGCGGCACAACGCGGATGCTGAACGCGTAGGTGCCGCTTTCCGATGCCGGCACTGAACCTTCGTAGACGTAGTGCCCGTTACCCGATGCATGCTGCGCACGGTCGAGGACCGTCACGGCCGGATGCGCGACATTCGAGATATCATCGCTGCCCGGCTCGCCGTAATACGCTTCCACGCAGACGTGCTCCGGATCGACCGCGCCGAGATGGATCTTGGCTGAAACCTGGAGGGCATCGCCGACCAGGATGTTGTGCCTGTTCTCGTTCCCGACCTGCACATCATAGATCTGCACTTGCGGCCAATCCTTGCGCATCCGCGTCTTCCATTGGCTGAGCTCGTTCGCCGGCTGGCCGTTGTTGCGCGCTAATTCCTGATGCGCATTCGCGGCCGGAATGTAGAGACGTTCCGCGTACTCCTTCACCATGCGATGGGTGTTGAAAACCGGCGTCACGCTGCGGATCGACTCGCGCATGAGCTGCAACCACGCGAGCGGCAGTTTCCCGTCCGGCTTCGCGTAATACAGCGGAATGATCTGGTTCTCGAGCAGTTGATAAAGGCTGGCCGTGTCGACCGCGCTCTGGAATTCAGCCGTCCCATCCTCGATCTCGGCGCCGATCGCCCAGCCGTTTTTGCCGTTGTAACTTTCGCACCACCAGCCATCGAGCACGCTCAGGTTGAGGCCGCCATTGGGCGGTAATTTCATGCCGCTCGTGCCGCTCGCTTCCAGCGGACGGAGGGGATTGTTCAACCAGAGATCGACGCCCTGCACGAGCCGTCGCGCGATGTAGGTGTCGTAATCTTCGACGAACACGATGCGATCTTCGAAGCCTGCCTCGCGGCTGAATTTGTAGACCTGCTGGATGAGCGCCTTGCCGCCTTCATCGCGGGGATGCGATTTGCCGGCGAAGATGAATTGCACTGGCCGCGTGCTGTCGTGCAGCAGACGCGCGAGCCGTTCGCGGTCGCTGAACAAAAGAGCGCCGCGCTTGTAGGTCGCGAAGCGTCGCGCAAATCCGATGGTCAGGATTTCCGGATCGAGAATGCTGTTCGCTTTGCGAATCGCTTCCGGTGAATCGCCGATGCGCACGCGCCGCGAGCGCACGCGTTCCCGCACGAATTGCACGAGGCGAAGCTTGAGGCGCTGATGCGTTTCCCAAAGCTGCGCATCAGGAATGTCGATCACGCGCCGCCAGAAATCCTCGTCCGTCAGATGCTCTTCCCAATCGCCGAGATACTTCGTGTAAAGGGCAGAGAATTCGGGCGCCATCCACGTCTTAGTGTGAATGCCGTTGGTGATGCTGGTGATCGGCACTTCCTGCGTCGGCACACCGGTCCAGACATCTTTCCAGAGGCCGCGACTCACTTCGCCGTGCAACTTGCTCACGCCGTTTGCGTGCCGGCTCGCGCGTAAGGCGAGGATCGTCATGCTGAATGGATCCTCCGCGTTCATCCGCGTCTGCCCAAAAGTGAACAGCTCCTCAAACGGAATGCCGAGCTCGCTCGCGAAGTCGCTGAAGTAGCGCCGCATCATCTCGCGCGGGAAAGCATCGTTGCCCGCCGGCACTGGTGTGTGCGTGGTGAAAATGTTGGCTGCCGCGACGAGCTGAAGCGCGGCGTAGAAATCGAGTCCCTTCTCGGCCCGCAGTTGCCGAATGCGCTCGAGCGCGAGGAAGGCCGAATGGCCTTCGTTCATGTGGAAGATGTGCGCGTCGATGCCTAACGCGTTCAAGGCACGCACACCGCCGATCCCGAGGACCATCTCCTGGCGCATGCGCATCTCGAGATCGCCGCCGTAAAGCTCGGCCGTGATGAGCCGATCTTCGGGCGAGTTCTCCGCCACGTCGGTGTCGAGCAGGTAGAGATTGATCCGGCCGACGTGCAGCTCCCAGATTTTCGCGAGCACGTCGCGATCGAGGATGCGAACGGAAATCAGAACGCGCGCATTCTCGCGGCGTACCTCGCGGATGGGCAGATGATGGAAGTTCTGGTTCAGGCTGACCGCTTCCTGCACGCCGTCGCGATCGATCTGCTGCTTGAAATAACCGTGGCGATAGAGCAACCCGACCGCGACAAAGTTCAGGTCGAGATCACTCGCCGACTTGCAATGGTCGCCGGCCAGAATGCCGAGGCCACCGGAGTAATTCGGGATCGATTCGTGGAAGCCGAATTCCGCGGAAAAGTACGCGACCGGCGTTTTGATCGCCTTCCCCGCGCCCGTCTTTCCATAGGTGTCTTTGCGCGCCAGATACGCTTTGAACGCGCCGTGCACCTGCTTCAGCTCGCGCAGGAACTCATCGTCTTCCGCGACTTCGAGCAAGCGCGCTTGGCGCGAGAGCTGGAGCATACGGACGGGGTTGTGATTCGTCCGGTCCCAGAGCTCGGGATCGAGATGACGAAAGAGGCGACGCGCGGACGGCTCCCACGTCCACCAGACGTTGAAGACCATCTCGCGCAGCGGCTCGAGCGCGGGCGGCAGTTTAGGAACGACGTTGTAGGTAAGAAACTTTGGCATCGGGGCAACGCTCAGCGGCGCGAGCGCGGATATTGTCAGGAAAATGCCTAGCAGCAAGCGTTCCGTCAGCGCCGGCCTGCGCCTCGCACGCCTTTAGCTCTCTACGCCCGGCATGTGGCGGAATATTCTTATCGCGGCTGTTCTATCGGTGCTCTGTCTCGCGTCGAAATCGCGCGGCGATCTCGAGCCAACTTCCGGCTCAACCGCGCTCGCAGAAGTCGAAGCGTCGAAGTTGAGCCAGCGCGACTTGAACCCGCTGGGCGAGAAGGCGCTCGCGATTCATGCGGAGCAATGGAAGCACGCCGACGGCGATCACTTCATCTACCACTTCCGGCAGATGGCGGTGGCAACACAGGTCGCGACGGAAGCGGAGTTCAACTACCGCGTGATCGCGAAAGTGCTCGAGCGCGAGCTGCCGGCCGCCGCGACCAAGTCGCACATCTACATCTTCGAGACGGCGGAAGATTGGGCGCAATTCCAGCAGCTCGGCAGCCTGGAAAAATGGACCGGCGGGATCTGTTCGGGAGGCAGTTTGTTCATCGTGCGCGATCCGCGGATGCGCTTTTCCGACAACAGTCTCGGGCACGAAGTGGCGCACCTGATCGTCCACCGCTTCTACGCGGAAGGTGTGCCGACGTGGATTGACGAAGGCTTCGCCGAATACGTTTCGCGCACTGCGCAGGCGAGCTTCCGTCGCGCGCGCGGTTACAACGCAAAGCCGCATTCGCAGTCGATTGCGCCTAACGAGTTCATCCCGCTCAACACCCTGACCGCTTTCCTGCGTCCGCCGAACGATCGCGTCGAGACGTTCT
>JALZAD010000295.1 GCA_030948555.1 Verrucomicrobiota bacterium
TGAAGGAAAGGTTTCCTACGTATAATTTAGTTCCCATCTGAGTTTACTGTGGAAAACGCCGCACGGTCACTGTTCCCGCTCATCGGATTTCGAACCGCCACTGATAAACTCAACTGACAATCCACCAACTTCCCGAGCTCCGTTTTCTTTCGGCGTGAGCACTAACGCGCGGATGTCGGGAAAGCAAGTGGAAAGCCGGTAGCCCGAATCGACGGAAATGCTTCAACCAGAGAAGGCAAACGGAAGCCGCAAGACGAACCGCGTCGCGATTGTCGCTGCCGGTGTGGTGAGCCCGCTTGGTTTCGGCTTGGCGGAAACGGCGGATGCTTTGCGCGCGGCGCGCGACTGCGTCACGCCGGTCGAGCGCTTCGACGTGGAGAAATGCCGCTGCAAAACGGCCGCGCAGATCTCCGATAGCCGTTTGCGCGAACATGCGCGCGGCCGCCGCGGCAAACGTCTGCATCGCGCGGCGCAGATGATGATCGCCGCGCTCGGTGATGCGATGGCGCAAACTCCAGGATTCGAGCCGGAGCTAACCGTGGTCGGGACAACCAGCGGTGGAATGACTTTCGGCGAGGATTACTACCGCGCGTTGCATGCCCGCGGTGCGCTGCGTCGCGCTCCGTCGTTGATCGCAAATTACACGCCGCAAAAAGCGGTCATGGATGCGCAGGAAGCACTCGGGATTGCTGCGCCCTGTCAGGTCATCGCAAACGCGTGCGCTTCCGGCACGAATGCGATCGGTCACGCCTTCCAATGCGTGCGATCCGGCAAGTACCAGCGCGTCCTGACCGGCGGCTACGACGCGATCTCCGAGTTGGTTTTCGTCGGGTTCGATTCGCTGCAAGCGGCGACGCCTGACAAGTGCCGGCCGTTCGATCGAGATCGCAGCGGGATGGTCTTGGGCGAAGGCGCGGCCATCCTTGCGCTGGAGAATTTCGACTCCGCGACGGCGCGCGGCGCGAAAATCCTTGGCGAGATCGTCGGCTATGGACTGTCGACTGATAACCATCACCTCACGCAGCCAAATCCATCCGGGATCGGTGCCCGGCAGGCGATGGAGCAGGCGCTCGCGGACGCTGCGCTTCCGCCTGGCGCGATCGATTACATCAATGCGCACGGAACCGCCACGCCATTCAATGACGCAGCCGAAGGCCGGGCGATCTCCGGGTTGTTCGATCGCGTGCCGGTCAGCTCAACCAAGAGCATGATGGGTCACTCGTTAGGCGCGGCCGGAGCGATCGAAGCGGTGATCAGCCTGATCGCGCTGCGCGAGCAACTCCTGCCGGCGAACATCAATTTCCGCGAAGGCGATGCCGAATTGAACCTGAATCTGGTCGCGAACGAAGCGCGCCCCGCGCAGCTGACGACCGTCCTCTCAAACTCGTTCGGCTTCGGCGGGACAAACGCCTCCATCATCCTGCGTCGCGCCGCATGAACCTCGCGCTCGCGGGGATGGGCTGGGTGACACCGCTCGGCTGCGATGTGCGCAGCGTTTGCGAGAGAATTGCGAAGGGCGAACGCGCCGTTCCCGAGCGGGTCACGAGCACCGTAAGCGAGAAGGTCTATTCCGCGTTCCGCGTCCCGGCGAATGCCTGCGCGAATCTTCCGCCCCATCCGCGGCTCCGACGCTCGAGCGCGATCTCCCGCTTCGCTGCCGCCGCTGGTTTGGCAGCGTTACAAGACGCCGGACTAAAGCTCGAAGGGGACGCAGCGGCCCGGACGGCGATCATTTTCGCGATCTCAAACGGCGGCGTCGTCTACACGAAACGCTTCTACCACGAGGTCGTCGAGTCGGGCGCGCAGGCGGCGAGTCCGCTGCTTTTTCCGGAGACTGTTTTCAACGCGCCCGCCAGTCATCTCGCGGCGATTCTCGGCATCACCGGTGCGAGTTACACGCTCGTCGGCGACGGCGCGGTCGGCCTTCTCGCGATCAAGATGGCGGAAGACCTGATGCTCAATCCACGCATCGATCGATGTGTGGTCGTCGGCGCGGAAGAAGCGGACTGGCTGCTCTGCGACGCGTATAGCCGGTGGCGTTTGCTGCGCCGAGAACCGCCAATTGAGCCTTTTGGCGAAAAGCCGCGCGGCACAATCTTAAGTGAAGGGGCAGGCGCAATCGTCCTGGAAAAGCGCAGCGCGGAGGGCGCAATCGAAGTCGACCAGATCGACGCGGGCTGCAACTTCCGCCGCCAATCCGAAGCCGCCGCGTGTGTTGAACAGGTCTTCGCGCGGCTCGCGCCGACCAGCACGAACCCCATCGTCGCAAGCGCGAATGGCACCTTCATCGACCGCGCAGAACAAGCTGCCATTCAGAGCCATTCGCCAGATGCGCCCGTGATTGCGCCCAAGGTCTCGTTAGGCGAAAGCGTCGGCGCGAGCGCGGTCTGGCAGGTCATCTGCGCCGCAAATCTCTTCCGCATTTCGAATGCTGCGCCACGTCGCGCGATCGTCTCCGTCTGCGGAATGAATCAGCAGGTCGCCGGCTTGAGCCTCAGGCAAACAGCCGCCTCGTCCGCGAGTTAGCACGGCGCGGCCGTCACACGCGCGGACGAGCAGGCTTTTGCCTTTGCAGCGAATCCCCTCCGAAGTAGCTTCGACCTCCTCGAAATGCGCGGCCTGATTTTGCTCATTCTTGCCGTGTCTTGCGCCAGCGCACTCGCTCAGACGGCGCAGAATCATTCGCTCTCCGGCCAGCCGATGGAGATCAACGCGACCGGCGGAACCAATTACGTCAACGGCCTCGCCACCGCGCACGAGAACGTCGCGGTTCATATCAACGACACTGACATTTACGGCGACGACGCGACCTACAATCCCCAGACGAAGGACGTGCGCGTGGAAGGCAATGTCCGGATTTATCGCGGCGCCGAGCTCTACGTCGGCTCGGGCGGCACCTACAACCTCGATACGAAGCGGATCGTGATGGACAACATGCGGACGCTGAACGCGCCGTTCTACGTTCAGGGCGGGCGCACTTCCAGCATCTCGGAAGACGCAAAGCTCGTGGAGCGCGGTTCGTTCACGACGCACGACGCGCAGAATCCGGACTTCCAGGTGCGCGCCAGTACCGTGCGCATTTACGAGGGCGATCGCGTCATCCTGAAGAACGCCGTCTTCTACATCGGCCGCGTGCCGATCTTCTACTGGCCCTACCTTTATCAGTCGCTCGAGGACGACAACAGCTTCCTGATCACTCCCGCGTTTACGAGCTCATGGGGCCCGTCCGTGCTCAGCCACGTCACCTTCCCGATCACGGACGACATCAAAGGCACGCTCCGCCTCGATTACCGCTCGCGCCGCGGTCCGGCGATCGGCTTTGCCCCCGACATCCGCTACGGCAAAGACAAGAAGAGCTTCGCGCGGATCAACACCTACTTCGTCGACGATTCCAACCCGACCCTGAACCGCACCTCGCTCCCGCGCGATTCCGTCGACTCCGATCGCTACCGCCTTTCCGTCCTCGACCGAACGGATCTCGGCAAAGATTGGAGCGCCTTCGCCAGCGTCACGAAACTGAGCGACGCCTTCATCTTGCAGGATTTCTTTCCGGGAGAATTCCGGGTCAATCCGCAGCCCGACAACATCATCTCGGTCAACCATTGGAATCCGCTCTACTCGCTCACCGCGTTCGGGCGTGGCCAGGTTAATAACTTCTACGAAACGACCGAGCGCATGCCCGAGATCGCGCTCGACGTGACGCGGCATCCCATCTTCGGCAGCGGTATCAACTACGAAGGCGAAACGAGCTACGGCTTCCTCCGCCGGAATTTCCCGACGCACTCTGCCTTCCAGGATTACCACAGCGTCCGGCTCGATTCTTTTCACCAGTTCACTTACCCGAAGACCTACTTCGGCTGGTTGTCGGTCGTTCCCCGGCTCGGTTTTCGCGGCACTTACTACAGCGAGTCACGTGATCTCTCGGACGTCCCGCTCGTGCACGATCCGAACCCGCTCATCCCGGACTTCCTTGTTCCTCTGCCGAGCAGAACCGAGCCGCTCATTCCCGGTGGCGATCGTTTTCGCACGCTCCTGAACACCGGCGCGGAAGTCTCGTTCAAAGCCTCGCAGACGTGGGAACAGGTGCAGAGCCGCGCCCTCGGCCTGGACGGGCTGCGCCACATCATCCAGCCCTTCGCGAACTACTCGTTAGTCGCGGGGAACAACTTTAGCCCCGCCGAACTTCTGCAGTTCGATCGCTACATTCCGTCCACCCGCCTGCGGCCGATTGATTTCCCGCAGTTCAACGCCGTCGATACGATCGACAATTGGTCGATCATGCGAGTCGGCGTGCGTAATCGCTTTCAGACGAGACGCGACGACTCCACGATCAACTGGATCGAGACCGAGTCGTATCTCGATTTCAACATCGACAATCCCTACGACCGCAGCTCGGTCTCGAACCTTTTCAATACCCTCCACTTCAATCCCGTTCCGTGGGCTGGCCTCGATGTCACCGCTCAGCTACCGCTCCGTTCCTCCGGCTTCACCGAGATCAATACCGACCTCCGCGTGCAACCGATTGCCCCGCTCTCGCTCAGTTTTAGCCACCGCTTCCTGAGCAACAATCCGTTCTTCGCGGACAGCGATCTTTACTACTTCGGCGCCTACTACCGCGTGGATGCGAACTGGGGCGCGGGCGGCTACGCGCGCTATGAAGCGAACACCGGCATCCTCGAGGAACAGCGCTACACCGTATATCGTGATCTCCAGAGCTGGGTCGCATCAGTCGGCGCCGTCATTCGCGACAACGGTGGCGTAAAGGAGTACGGCCTGCTGGTTACCTTTACCTTGAAGGCGCTGCCGAAGCTGAGCTTCGACTTCAACTACGACCCGCGCTCGACCGCGCAGGGGCAAAACTCTTCCTTCCCGGTCCCATGAGAACAGCGGCATTGCATCTGCTTGGTTCTTCCGCTTCTCTCCAGCGCCGCTGATTGGTAGCGGGAGTTATTGAATATGGATCTGTCGATCATCGGCTCAGGATATGTAGGCCTCGTCACCGGCGCGTGTTTCGCGGACGTCGGGCACAACGTCATTTGCGTGGATAACGACCCCCGAAAGGTCGAATCGCTCCGCGCCGGCAAAGTGCCGATCTACGAGCCGGGCCTCGAGGAAGTGATCAACCGCAACGTCGCCGCGCATCGGCTGCGGTTCACCGGTAGCATTCAGGAAGGTGTCGATAACTCACAGATCGTCTTCATCGCGGTGCCTACGCCGCAAGGCGCCGATGGCCACGTTGACCTAAGCTTTATCGAAAAGGTCGCGCGCGAAATCGCCCAGGTCCTGACCGGTTACCGCGTCATCGTCGATAAAAGCACGGTGCCGGTGAAGACCGGCGAGAAGGTCGCGGAGTCGATCAAGCGCTACAACAAACATGGCGCGGAGTTCGACGTCGTGAGCAACCCGGAGTTCCTCCGCGAAGGCTGCGCGGTCGCGGATTTGATGCATCCTGATCGCATCGTCATCGGCGCGCAAAGCGAACGCGCGATTGACCTGATGAAGAAGGTGTACGAGCCGTTCATGGCGCCGATTCTCGTCACCGACATCAACAGCGCGGAGCTGATCAAGCACGCCGCGAATTCCTTCCTTGCCCTGAAGATTTCCTACATCAACGCCGTCTCCGCGATCTGCGAAGCGAGTGGCGCCGACGTCGAAAAAGTCGCGGATGGCATCGGCATGGATCGCCGCATCGGGCGCAACTTCCTCAACGCCGGCATCGGCTACGGCGGCTCGTGTTTCCCGAAAGACATCGCTGCCTTCATCAAGATCAGCGAGCAACTCGGCGTTCCATTCAACCTCTTGAAAGAGGTCCAGCGCATCAACGCATCGCAGAAGGATCGCTTCCTCTCCACTATCCGCGACGCGCTGTGGGTCCTGCGCGAAAAACGCATCGCGGTTTGGGGTTTGACCTTCAAACCCGACACCGACGATCTCCGTTCGTCCGTCGCGATCGATCTCGTCGCCGACATGCTGCGCGAAGGCGCGCACGTCACGGTTTACGATCCGAAAGGCATGGAGAAAGCGCGCGAGATGAAAGAGCTCGCCGGCGCCACCTTTGCGAATTCCCCGCTCGAAGCGGTGGAGGGCGCCGAAGCTCTCGTCGTCGCAACGGAATGGAGCGATTTCGCGAACGTCGATCTCGCGGCAGTGAAGGAGAAGATGGCCACGCCGATGATCTTCGACGGCCGCAATCTGTTCGATCCACAGACCATGACCGCGCTCGGGTTCTACTACCACTCCATCGGTCGTCATCGCGTTGCGCCTCGTTAGGCAGCGCGCCGGATATGGCGCCGCCGTCTGCCCGCGCCACCGCGCTGCATGCCCTCGCTGAGTGGCGCCGCCGCGACCGCTTCGCGGACCTCATCCTGCAGCAGACGCTCAGCCGCACGGCGCTCGCCGGGCCGGACCGCGGCTTCGTCAACGAGCTGTTCTACGGCGTTCTGCGAAACCTGACGCTGCTCGACTTTTGGATCGGCCTTCTGCGTTCCGGCAAAGTCGACGATGCAACGCGCGACCTGCTGCGCCTCGGCCTCTACCAAATCGCGCTGCTCAATACGCCAGCTCACGCCGCCGTCTTCGAGACGGTTCAACTCGCGCCGAAACGCACGCGCGGAGTTGTAAACGCGGTGCTTCGCTCGGCCGATCGACGCCTCGCCGAATTACACGAATTGGCGGCAAGCCAACCGCTCCACGTCCGCTTCTCGCATCCGGAGTTCCTCGTCGCGAAATGGCTTCAGCAGTTCGGCGATGCAAACACGCTCGAGCTTTGCCGCTGGAACAACCAAGCAGCGCCGGTCTACCTGCGGATCAACGAGCTCAAAAACACGCGCGAAGAATTCCTGCGGACGAACGAAGGCGCCGTGGTTCTGCCTAACGACTCGAGATTCGTTTCGCTGCCCGATTCGCGTCCGCCGCTCGAAGCGGGTACCGCCTACGCGCAGGATCCCAGCACGACAGTGGCGTGCGACCTTCTCGCGCCCCGGCCTAACGAAACCGTGCTCGACGCCTGCGCTGCGCCGGGCGGCAAAACGAGCTACCTCGCGCAGATCATGGAGAATCGCGGCACGATCATCGCCTGCGATCGCACACCCGCCCGGCTCGAACGGCTGCGCGAAAATCTCGGGCGGCTCGGGGTCACAAACGCTCGCGTCGTCGAGCACGACTGGCATCACGGGCCGCTCGTTGCAAACCTCGTCGGTAACGGGTTCGATCGCATCCTTGTCGATGCGCCGTGCAGCAATACGGGCGTTATGCGTCGGCGTATCGACGTGCGCTGGCGCGTCCGTCCTGCAGACTTCGCGCATATGCCTAACGAGCAGTTCGAGATCGTGCGCCAGATCCTGCCGGCGCTCCGGCCGGGCGGCGTTATCGTTTACAGCACATGCAGCATTGAGCCCGAAGAAAATGAGCAAGTCGTCGAGCGGATCACCGCAGCCTTTCCGTTCCTGAAACTAACGGATACACGATCCGTTCTCCCCTTCCGCGACGGCCTGGACGGTGCCTTTGCCGCGCACCTGACGCGCTCAGGCTGACGCTTGCAGATCATCGCCGCGGAAATCACTGTCTCGGCATGCATGATCCTCGCTTCGACAAGCTCGCGCAGCTCCTGGTCGAATACTCGACGCGCCTGAAACGCAACGAAACGGTTCTGATCGAGGCGTTCGACGTTCCGGACGAGATGACGATCGCGTTGATCCGCGCCGCGCGAAAAGTCGGCGCTATTCCGTTCACGCAACTGCAGCACGCACGCATCAGCCGCGAGCTGGCGCGGAATGCGGGCGAACGGCAGCTGAACCTGACCGCGATTCACGAGCTCGCGCGGATGAAGCGGATGGACGCTTACATCGGACTGCGTGGCAGCAACAACATCACCGAGCTTTCGGATGTTCCACCTGAACAGATGAAGCTGGTCGCGCGCAAAATGCGGCCGGTGCAGGACCAGCGCGTGAAGAAGACGAGGTGGGTCGTGTTGCGTTGGCCGAATCCTTCGATGGCGCAGCTCGCCAGGATGAGCACGGAAGCGTTTGAGGATTTCTACTTCGATGTCTGCACGCTCGACTACGCGAAGATGCAGCCCGGAATGAAGGCGTTGAAGAAGCTGATGGATCGCACTGATCGCGTAGAGCTGAAAGGCGACGGCACCGATCTCCGCTTCAGTATCAAGGGCATCGGCTCAATCATGTGCGGCGGCTCGCACAACATTCCCGACGGCGAAGTCTTTAGCTGCCCGATCAAGAACTCGGTCGAAGGCCACATCACCTTCAACGCGCCGAGTGTATACCAAGGCACCGCGTTCGACGGCGTGCGGCTCGAGTTCCGCGAAGGCAGGATTGTTAATGCGACGGCGAATGAAACCGACAAGCTGAACGAGATTCTCGATTCGGATCCGGGCGCGCGCTACATCGGCGAATTCTCGCTCGCCTTCAATCCGTACATCCTAAAGCCGATGCGCGACATCCTCTTTGACGAGAAGATCGCCGGCTCGTTCCACTTCACGCCCGGCCAGGCTTACGAGGACGCCGACAACGGCAATCGCAGCCAGGTGCACTGGGACCTGGTGAACATTCAGCGGCCGGATTACGGCGGCGGTGAGATCTACTTCGATGGACAACTCGTTAGGCGAAATGGCGAGTTCCTGCCCAAAGAACTTCGCTCGCTCAACCGGAGCGCGTTCCTCAAAGGCAAAGCTGCGAAGTAGTCGCGGGAAACAAAACGGCCCGCGTCTTGCAACGCGGGCCGTCGAAAAACAGGATTGAAGCGGGATTAACCCTGGCGCTGAGCGCCGCCACCACCAGCCGGATTCAGCTGGATGATGCCGATCTCACCGCTGCCACCGAGCTGCACGTTGGTCACTTCGAACGTCGGCCCGCCGTCGGGCGCGCTTGGTCCCGAGCCGGGGAGCTGCACCTGCACCGCACGCGAGGTCGAGTTCAGAACGATCGAAGCGATCTCGAAGGTCGGCGAAAACTCCACACTCGTGATCTGGTAGGCGCCGGTCATGTGAACGGATGCCTGCCCCTGAGTCGACGGCGTCAGTTGCACCGGCGCGGCGTCGGAGCCCTGCACGAGCTGGAGGCCAGCGATGTTGAACGACGGCGAGCTGATCACACCCGGGCGCTGCTGCTGTGAAGGCGTGAGGCGCACGGTGCCGATCGCACTGCCGGCGAGCTGCACGTTCGCCACTTCGAAGGTGACCTGGAGATTCATTGCGGGCTGCGGATTTTGCGCCGGCGCGAGGCGCATCGTGACGATCCGCGAGGTTGGCTTGAGCTGGAGCGAACCCATTTTGAAGGTCGGCGTCAGCTGCAACGACGCGATCTCCGTCGAGAAGGTGAGTTGCACTGCGGTGTGCATGCCGCCACCGCCACCGCCGCCAGTTTGCGGCGCAGCGGCCTGCTGCTGCGCTCCGGGGCCGGGGCCATGTGCGGCCGGGCTCATCGGTGAAGTGGGACCTGTGCGGATAACGGGTGTTGGTGTGGGTTGGGTCGGTGTTGCCATGGTTGGTTGGTTGAGCTGCTGAGCGATCGGCTCGTTAGCCGTCTGCGGCACGAACGAGCTGCTGGCGGGAGAATGGCGCAGTGCGCCGATGCCTGCAACTGCCAAGCCTGCGGCGGCAATTGGCGCGCGCTGCTCGGTAACGGGTCCTGGTTCCGGCGCGAGCGGCTCTTCAATCGAAACAACTTCGGCCGCGACCGGCTCGAGATGCGGAACAGGTGCGCCCTGCCCGATCGGCTCAGGCTCTTCGACCTGCGCTGCAACGGCCGTGACTTCTGGCGCGGCAACTTCGGCCATGAACGGCCCAGGTGTGGAAGCGAAGCTTAATTCCGGAGTAGCGATCGGCGCTTCGATCACTTCCTGCACTTGCGCTGTGACTGGTTCAGTCGCTTGCGCGGAAACAGGAGCGGGCGCGAATGCCGGTTCCACGAACGTCGGTTCGAAGAACGCGGGCGCAGGCGGCGCGATAACAGGTGCGAACTCCGGCTGGCGGACTTCGGCTGGAGCTTCTTCCAACACTGCCGCTTCGGAGTGACTAACGAGTGGTTGCGGCTCGCCCACGGCTTCGTCGAAATCGAGCGTTGCGGCAGCGAATGAAGGACTTGGCTGAACAAGGGTTTCGGCTGGCGGCGCAAACGAATCCGGCGCCGGTGCGGGCGTCGCAACCGCTGCTTCGTGGCCGTTTCCGTTGCCATTCCCATTTCCGAATGGGCGGCCATTCCGGCCGAGCGGCATGGTCGCGCGACGCAGCGCTGGCTCCGATGCGCGCAGCTGCAACGAGACTTGCGGCGGCCCGGCGGCGACACAGGTTGGGCTGACAAATTCATTCGCAGCCGGAGCGGCTTCGGTTTCATCGAGCGACGGACCCGAAGCTGGAACGAGATTGGATGGCGATGCCGTTCTCGAAAAGCGGCGGCGAAGTTCAGGAATCACAGCCCACGTGATGAGCAGGATCGCGGCCAGCAGCAATGCGCCGATGAGTAGCGCGTTTTTGTCGTGTAGCTTTTCTCCGAGCTGCTCGGTCAAACTCGGCTGCGACCAATCCCGTACCTGCGCGGGAGCAAGCAAGGTCGCGGGACTCGCCGCGACGGAAGCTGCGGCAGTCGCGCGGCCTTTCGCAGCGTCGTCCGTCGCATCAGCGTCAGGAGCTTTGGCAACCACCGGCTGCGCTGCGGCGGGCGAGGCAGTCGACGCGACCGGCGTCTCAACACTCGGTGAAGCCGTTGCGCTGAGTGCGCTGGAGGCGGCCGGTGTCTGCGCGGTCGTGGAAGTCATGGCTTCCATTCCGGGCACTTCGCTCTTCGGCTGCTGCGCGAGGGTCAATGCTTCAGCAGGTTTCTGCGGCTCATTCTTGGCGAGCGCGATCGTCGAAATCGGCGTCGGTTCGATCGTCGGCGCGGTCTCCGGCTGGGTTGCTTCCGCGACCGCGGGAGCCGGTGAAGCGGCTGCTTCTGCGCTTTGCAACCAGCCGAGATCAAAGAACGCATCGGCAAAGACACCATTCAGCGCGGGCGGGTAAATCTTCCGCGCGGACGTCACCCAGTCATTCGCCTTCGGCGCGTTGTCGTGTTTGAACTCCCACGCCGCCTGCGCGTAGTAGAGCGCGGGCGTGTCGCCGGTGAACTGGAACTGCTCCATCATCTTCTGCGCGCGCGCGTCTTTGCCCTCAAGCAGATAGGTCAGGTAAACTTTGTATTTGATCAGCTGCGCGGCGCGATCCTTGTCGGCCCCAGAAGTGGTGCTGAAAAGCGACTCGAAACGCTCGCGAGCTTTCGCATAATCCTTCTTCTTAAACGGCACCTGCGCGAGGTTGTACTGTCCGTCGCGGAACTTCGGGTCGAGCTTCAGCGCTTTGCGGAATTCATTCTCCGCGCCGTCGAAATCCTTCTGCTCCAGCATCACCTCGCCGCGCAGGTTCACGATCGCTGCCTGGTTCGGATCGGCGGCGTCTGCTTCGTCGATCAGCTTCCGCGCCGCGGTGAAGTCACGCTGCGCGAGCGCTTGCTCCGCTTCGTCGTACTTCTGCTTCGCGAACGCTTTCGTCTTCGCGGCCTTCTCTGCAGCCGAGTTCAACTCGAGCGCCGCACGTGTCTGGCCCGCCGGTTTGTCGAGCCAGCCGACTTCGTAAAGCGACTCCGCAAACAGTTTGTTCAACTGCGGCGAAAAGTTTTTCTCAGCAGTCGTTAGGGCTTCCTTCGCTGCCTTGTCGTCTTTCTTGCTCAACGCAATCGCCGCGTTCGCGTAATGCACCGCCGGCGTTTCCGGCGCGACCTCAAACTTCGAGACGATCGACTCCACCATGTTCGACTTACCTTCCATCAGGAAAGTGATGAGGATCTTGTATTCGATCAGCTGCCGCGCTTCGCCCTGCAGCTCCGAGGCGTTGCCTTTCAGCAGTTCCTCGAAACGCTTCCGCGCTTCCGCCCAGTTTTTCTGCAGGAACGGAATCTCCGCGAGATTGAAGCGGGCATTCCAGAACTTCGGGTCCGCCGCTTGCGCCTTTTGCAGCGCCTTCTCGGCATTCGCGTAATCCTTCTGCCGCATCTGGATCACACCACGGAGATTTTGCGATTCGGCGAGGTCTGGCTGGCGCGCATCGATCGCGTCGAGATCCTTCAGCGCCTGGTCGTAATTGTTCGCATCGAACTCCCGGAAGGCTTTGTCATACATGCCCTCGAGCTCGGTCTTCGAAGGGGCGACGTTGTCCGCGGCGAAGGAGCTCAGGACCAGGAGCGAAATTGTCGCGAATTTCCGGATCTTCATAGCAGTTGGGATACAACCTTTGCGCTGTGGGGATGACAAGCCATTTTCTGATGGGCCGCGCGTGGTGGCGAGATTGCAAAGCAGGTCGCACGCCGCAACCTGCTCGGCCACCGTCTGCTACCTAGAGATTCAGGTTTCCGATCAAGCGCAATCCTTCGAGCGTCAGCCCTGCGTGGACCGCGCCGATTTCCGGGAGCTGATGCGCGATCAACTCCGCGTAACCGCCGGTCGCGACGACCTGCACTTTGCGCTTCGGAAAAGCTTCCATGCGGATGCGCGCAATGATCTCCCGGACGAGTCCGCGGTAGCCGTAAACCGCGCCGGACATCATCGCAGCGCGCGTCGTCCGACCGATCGTGTTCCGAGGCTCGCGCAAGGTGAGCTTCGGCAGTAACGCGGTGCGCTGGTAGAGGAAGCTGGTCATCGATTCAAGCCCCGGCGCGATAACTCCGCCGATGTAATCGCCCCTCGCGGAGACGACGTCGAACGTCACTGCCGTTCCGAAATCGACCACGATGGCTGGGCTTCCGTAGAGCTGCGCGACGGCAGCGGCATTCGCGAGCCGATCTGCGCCGATGGTCTCCGGTTTCGGATAATCAACGCCGACCCCGAGCTTGGAGTTCGTGTCGATGAACAACGTGCGCCTCTTTCCCGCCGCGCGACGGATGGTCGCGTTCTTCGCCGGCACAACCGACGAGACGACCACCGCGTTCGTCGCGCGCTTTTCGAGAAGCTCTTCAATCGCGGCGCGGCTGAGTTCGCGCGTCGGAATGCGTGAGCTGCGTTCGACCC
The DNA here is from genome assembly GCA_030948555.1 of Verrucomicrobiota bacterium. Classification (GTDB taxonomy): domain Bacteria; phylum Verrucomicrobiota; class Verrucomicrobiia; order Chthoniobacterales; family UBA10450; genus JACCTI01. The sequence goes on from JALZAD010000295.1 coordinate 13,051, forward strand.
GCTCTATGCTCGCGAAGGCCAGCTTCGCGAACGAATTGCTGATGTCGATCAACAGGTAATCAGCGCTCGATTTCCCACGCGGCATTCGTTCGCGGCTACATGCCGGCACTCGCGGCGTCAAGAAGTTGCGACCGCGAAGCCGCGCACGTAGCCTCGCCGCGATGAGGAAGCTCGTTCATCGGCCGCGGCGTCTCCGGAGTTCTCCGGCGCTGCGCAACCTCGTCCGCGAGACGAAGCTGACGCCGCACGATTTCATTCTCCCGCTCTTCATCAGCGAAAAAATCGAGACGCGCCGGGCGATCTCCAGCATGCCTGGCGTGTTCCAGCTGTCCGTTGCCGAAGCCGTCGTCGAGGCGAAGCACGCCTTCGAGCTTGGGCTCCAAGCGGTGCTCCTCTTCGGTATCCCGACGACAAAAGACGAAGAGGCGAGCGGCGCTTTCGCCGAGAACGGCATCGTGCAACAAGCCGTCCGCGCGATCAAAGCGGCGTGCCCGGAGCTCGTCGTCATCACGGATGTTTGTCTTTGCGAATACACCAGCCACGGCCACTGCGGCGTGACGCAGCGCGACGGCGATCAGTTCCACGTTTTGAATGACGAGACGGTCGAAGTGCTCGCGAAAGCATCGGTCTCGCACGCACGCGCCGGCGCCGACATGGTCGCTCCGAGCGACATGATGGACGGACGCATCGGCGCCATCCGAGAGGCGCTGGACGCGGAAGGTTTCACCGGGACGGGTATCATGAGCTACGCGGTGAAGTTCGCGTCGGTTTTCTACGGGCCGTTCCGCGAAGCGGCCGAGAGCCCGCCGCAGTTCGGCGACCGCCGCTCCTACCAAATGGATTCCGCCAACGCCGCAGAAGCGTTGCGCGAAGCAGCGCTCGATGTGGAAGAAGGCGCTGACATCCTGATGGTCAAACCAGCGCTGCCGTATCTCGACATCCTCTGGCAGGTGCGCGAACGCTTCGGCAAACCGACGGCCGTTTATCATGTGAGCGGTGAGTTCGCGATGGTCAAAGCCGGAGCGGCGAGCGGGTGCTTCGAAGAACGCGCCGCCGTGCTCGAAATCATGACTTCGCTGAAGCGCGCGGGCGCGGATTTGATCGTGACCTACTGGGCGAAGGAACTCGCCGAATGGACGCGCGCCTAACGAGTGGTGGCGAGACCGAAGCGCATCGCCGGCTCAAACGCCTGACGGTCCTTTGGGCGCAGGCGCAGGGTTATCGCGCGTGCGCGGTCGAGGTCAGCTTGCCGCAATGTCGCTATCGCGCGGACGTAGCGGCGTATCGCGGCGGCGTGAACGAAGCGGCCGCGATCTTCGAATGCAAGCAGGTGTTGTCCGACCTGCGCCGCGACAACTGCTGCACCGCGGCCGTCCGTGCGCGGCTCGATACGGTCAGTCGGCGACGCGAGGTTCTTGAGCGCAACCTGCGTGTCCACTACCCAACGCTGCGTTCGGGCGACTCGTTATTCCCGGAGTTCGATGCGCACGACTTCGCCGCCATCCAACACCGCGGATACAGCGGCGTGGTCAAGGAACAGAACGCGCTGCAGAAACGTCTACGCGGCGGAACGAAGTTCGAAACCCTGACGCGTTATCGCTGCGCGAACCTCTTCTTCCTCGTCTTGCCTAACGAGCTATTCCGCGAATCGGAAATCCCACTCGGCTGGGGCGCGCTGGTTGAGCGCAATGGTTGTTTGACGCTCGCGCGCAAGCCTCTCTGGCGCGATAACTCGCCCGAAAGCCGACTGCGTTTTCTGCAACGCATCGCACAGGCCGGGACGCGCTATTTGAATCGCCAGCTCGAGATCACCTTCGAGCTGATCGCATCCGAGCGGCAGCGCTGCGTTACCGCCTGACGAGCAGGCTGTGCCCCGTCATTTCCGCGGGCTTCGGCAGCCCGAGCAGGAAGAGCAAGGTCGGCGCAACGTCCGCCAGGATCCCGTCTTCCAGCCTGAACTCGGCCGCATCCTGCGCGACGTAGATGAAGTGGACGAGGTTCGTCGTGTGGGCGGTGTTCGGCGAGCCGTCAGGATTGCGCATGAGCTCGCAGTTCCCGTGATCAGCGGTCATGAGCGCCTTGCCGCCTAACGAGAGCAACGCCGGCACAATGCGCGAGACGCATTCATCGATCGTCTCCACCGCCCTCACGCCGGCTTCAACCACGCCGGTGTGACCGACCATGTCTGGATTCGCGAAGTTGAGGATGATGAGGTCGTACTCGCCCATGCGTGCGATCACTTCGTCTGCTACTTCGCGCGCGCTCATCTGTGGCTGGAGGTCGTAGGTCGCGACTTTCGGAGACGGGATAATCTTCCGATCCTCGCCCGTGAACGGCTGCTCGATCCCGCCGTTGAAGAAGTAAGTCACGTGCGGGTACTTTTCCGTTTCCGCGATGCGCAGCTGCTTTTTCCCCGCCGCGCTCACGACCGCGCCAAGAATGTTCGCGAATGTTTCCGGCGGGAAGACGTAGGGCGACGGGTAGGTCGCATCGTACTGCGTCAGCGTGACGTAATCCACCTTAGGGTGCACCTCGCGATCGAAGCCGGCGAAATCGTCCTTCAAAAACGCGAGCGACAATTGCCGCGCGCGATCCGCGCGGAAGTTGAAGAATAGAACCACGTCGCCGTCGCGCACCCGCTGCTCGTTAGGCGCTTCAAAGATCATCGCGGGCATGAATTCATCCGTCGTGCCGCGTGCGTATTCGGCGCTGAGCGCGGTCGATGGCGCCACCTCACAGCGTTCACCTTTCCCGAGGACAATCGCATCCCAGGCGAGCTTGGTCCGATCCCAGCGGCGATCGCGATCCATCGCGTAGTAACGCCCAACGATCGTCGCGATCCGTGCACCGGTCGGCTC
>JALZAD010000304.1 GCA_030948555.1 Verrucomicrobiota bacterium
TGAAGCTGCGCACGATCGTCGAAAACGCTGAGCGTTTGTTCGCGATCGAGCTGCTCGCCGCTGGAGACGCGCTGGAATTTCGCCGCCCACTGAAAGCAGGAGTGGGGGTTGAACGCGCGCACGAGAAGCTGCGTGCGCTCGCGCCGCCGCTCGAAGATGATCGTTCCATGCACAGCGAGATCGAACGCGTGGCGAACGCGATTCGTGACGGAGAATTCGACAGCGAGATGACGGATCTATGAGCGGGAGTCGTGTCGTTAGGGCGCCGCGCGGCGCGCAAATGAGTTGCAAGGGGTGGCACCAGGAAGCGGCCATGCGCATGCTCATGAACAACCTGGATCCGGAGGTCGCGGAGAACCCGGAGAAGCTCATTGTCTACGGCGGTACCGGACGCGCGGCGCGAAGCTGGGAAGCCTTCGAAGCGATCACGCGTTGCCTAACGAGTCTCGAAAACGATGAGACGCTGCTCGTGCAATCGGGCAAACCGGTCGGGGTTTTCCGCACGCACGATGAAGCGCCGCGCGTGCTGATCGCGAATTCGAATTTGGTAGGGCAATGGTCGAACTACCCGGAGTTCAATCGGCTGGAGCGCCTCGGCCTCACCATGTACGGCCAGATGACGGCCGGCTCTTGGATCTACATCGGCAGCCAGGGCATTGTGCAAGGCACGTTCGAGACCTTCGCTTCCGCGGGCGAACGACATTTCGGCGGTTCGCTTGAAGGTCGATTGCTTGTCACGGGCGGACTCGGCGGAATGGGTGGCGCGCAGCCGCTCGCCGCGACCATGAATGGCGCGCGTTGCCTCGGGATTGACGTTGATCCGGCGCGAATCGAAAAACGCCTAACGAGTGGTTATTGCGACAGGATCGCCTGGTCGCTCGATGAGGCGATGGAAATGCTGGAGACGAAGAGCAGCATCTCAGTCGGCCTGGTCGGCAATTGCGCGGATGTCCTGCCTGAGATGGTGCGGCGCGGAATTGTGCCCGATGTGCTGACCGATCAGACGAGCGCGCACGATGCGCTGAACGGCTACGTGCCAAACGGCATGACGCTGGAAGAAGCGTTCGCGCTGCGGACGAGCAATCCCGACGAATACGTCGAGCGTTCGATGCAATCGATGGCGACGCACGTGCAGGCGATGCTCGATTTGCAGAAGCGCGGCGCGGTCACGTTCGACTACGGCAACAACATCCGGACGCAGGCGCGCAAAGCCGGAGTTGAGAACGCATTCGATATCCCGGGATTCGTTCCCGAGTACATCCGCCCGCTTTTCTGCGAAGGAAAAGGGCCGTTCCGCTGGGTTGCGCTTAGTGGTGATCCCGAAGATATCGCGCGCACGGATCGGCTCGCGCTCGAGCTTTTCCCGGACAATCAGATTCTTCATCGCTGGATGAAGCTCGCGCAGAAGCGCATCCAATTTCAGGGACTACCCGCGCGCATCTGCTGGCTCGGCTACGGCGAACGCGCGGAGTTTGGCCTGGCCATGAATGAACTCGTTAGGCGCGGCGAATTGAAAGCGCCGATCGTCATCGGTCGAGATCATCTCGACACGGGATCGGTTGCATCGCCTTACCGCGAAACGGAAGGGATGCTCGACGGCAGCGACGCGATTGCCGATTGGGCGCTGCTCAACGCGCTGGTCAATACCGCGGCGGGCGCGTCGTGGGTTTCCATTCACAATGGCGGCGGCGTTGGCATCGGCTACTCGCAACACGCGGGCATGGTCGTGATCGCCGATGGCACTGACAATTCGAAGCGTCGCCTCGAGCGCGTCCTAACGAGTGATCCCGGGATGGGCGTTTTGCGTCACGCGGACGCGGGTTACTCACGGGCAATCGATTTTGCGCAGCAGAACGACATCGATATCCCCACAGAACCGAAGGCGCGCGATTGACTCACGAGGATAAAAACTGGCCTCGCGCGTCGCAGTGGCTTGCCGGCGGGAGAAACGGCCACCACGCGTTCGCGCTCGCGGTCATCGGTGTCCCGATGAATGCGTCGGTGACGCCGGGGCGCTGCGATTTGGCGCCGGGAGCGATCCGCGAAGCGCTCTCGCGCTACAGCCTGTTCGATGAGGACGCGGGCGTCGATCTCAGCCGCATTCGGCCGAAGGATTGCGGCGATGTTGTCCTGGTCGGTAACTCACCTGACGGAAATTTTTTCCGCTGCGCTGATCTGATTAAACGTATGCGGATGGACATCGCCTCCACCGTGCTGCTCGGGGGCGACAACGCGATCACGCGACCCGGGGTGCATGCTTTGGGCGTGTCGCTCGAGCGGGCTGGTCTGCTGACCTTTGACGCGCATCACGACCTGTGTGATCTGGAAC
>JALZAD010000319.1 GCA_030948555.1 Verrucomicrobiota bacterium
TGGCGCGGGCTGATGCGCCGCTGGCGGGCCGGCACGCCGTGGTGACGGGTGCGGGGCGGGGGATCGGCCACGCGATCGCGGTGCGGCTGGCGAAAGAAGGTGCGCGTGTCGCCTCGGTCAGCCGGACAGAAGCAAACGCGCAGAAGACGGCGGACGAGATCAACGCCACACGGCCTGACGCGGCGAAGGCTTACGCGGTCGATGTTTCGGATCATCCATCCGTCGCCGAAGTGGGAACGCGGATCCTCGCGGACTTCGGTCGGGTCGACATTCTGGTGAACAACGCCGGCGTGACGCGCGACGGGCTTTTGATGCGCATGTCGGTCGATGATTGGGACACCGTGTTGAACACGAATCTCCGCGGGGCGTTCAACTTCGTGCAGGCGGTGCAGCGTTCGATGATCAAGCAACGGAGCGGCCGGATCATCAACATCACATCGGTGATTGGGCTGATCGGGAACGCGGGTCAGGCGAATTATGCGGCGAGCAAAGCGGGGCTGATCGGTTTCACGAAATCGGTCGCGCGCGAGCTGGCGAGTCGCGGGATTACGGTCAACGCGGTCGCGCCGGGATTGATCGAGACCGACATGACAGCGGTGCTTTCCGACGAAATCCGCAAGAACATCCTGAGCAAGGTGCCGCTCGGTTCGTTAGGCCAACCGGACGATATCGCGAATATGGTCGCGTTCCTTGCTTCCGCGGAAGCGCGCTACATCACCGGGCAGGTGCTCGCGGTCGACGGCGGGATGGTGATGTAGCCCGGCATCTTGCGCCGGTGTGCTTCGCACCGGATGCTCCTCGGATGACGACAGAGAAGGCGATGTTTGGCGCAGGTTGCTTCTGGGGCGTGGAGGCGACGTTCCGGAATGTGCAGGGAGTGAAAGACGTGGCGGTCGGCTACGCCGGTGGCGCGAAGGACAATCCGACTTACGAGGATGTTTGTTCGGACGAAACCGGCCACGCTGAGGTCGTCCATGTGGAGTTTGATCCGACGCGGGTGAGCTACGGGGAATTGCTCAACACCTTCTTCGCGAATCACGACCCGACGACGATGAATCGCCAGGGACCCGATGTCGGCGGCCAGTATCGCTCGGTTGTCTTCTACTACAGCCCGGAGCAGAAAGCCGCGGCGGAGAAAGCCAAAGCCGAGCTCGATGCGAGCGGCAAATTGCGCCGGCCCGTGGTCACGCAGATCGAGCCGGCGCCGCAGTTCTGGCGCGGCGAGGAATATCACCAGCGCTATCTCGAAAAGCGCGGCCTCTCGCATTGCGCGATCTGATTCGCGGCGTCGATTTCGTTGATGAAGCCGCAGGTTGTCCGCACGAACGCGTTCGTTCCGGATGCCGCCGAGTTCATTGTTAACACTGCGCGTCAGGCGCTCGGCGAACGGGGCGAGTTTCGCCTCGCGCTCTCCGGCGGGAACACGCCGCGGCCCGTTTACGAGGAGGTCGCGCGTCGCGCGCCGGAGCTGCCGTGGGAGCGAATTTTCATCACCTTCGGTGACGAGCGCTGCGTGCCGCCGGACAACGAAAGAAGCAACTACCGCATGGCGCGCGAATCGCTCTTCATCCGCGCGGCAGTGCCGGACCGTTCCGTCGCGCGGATGCGTGGCGAAATCGATCCGCGTGTCGCTGCCGATGAATACCAGGATCAACTCGACGTGTTAGCGGCACAAAAAGGCGAAGCGATTTTCCGGCATGATTTGATCCTGCTCGGGCTCGGTCCGGACGGACACACGGCGTCGCTTTTTCCGGGCACGGAAGCGTTGGGGGAAATGACCCGGCGCGTCGTGGCGAACTTTGTCCCGCAGCAGAACGAATGGCGGGTGACCTTCACTTATCCGCTCATCGCAGCTGCCCGGAAAATTTGCTTCCTCGTCGATGGAAAGAAAAACCCGGAGCTGCTCGAAGCGGTTCTCGCGGGCGACGGGCAATATCCTGCTGCGCGGGTCTCGAATCCGGGCGGTGAATTGACCTGGATCATCAGCGCCGCCTAACGAATCCATGAAAGCGAACACCATCATCGTAACTGGTTCCGCGGGTCTGATCGGCTCGGAGACCGTGAAGCATTTTGCGAAGGAAGGAATGCGCGTCGTCGGAATCGACAACGACATGCGCGCGCGCTTTTTCGGCGCGGAAGCTTCCACCGGAACGACGCGTGATCATCTCGTGCAGACGGTTAGTGAGTATGAGCATCACAGTGTCGATATTCGCGACGCGCAGCAGATCAGCGGGTTGTTCAAGGAGAACACCGGCCGCATCGCGGCGGTGGTGCACACGGCGGCGCAGCCTTCGCATGATTGGGCGGCGCGCGATCCGCAGATGGACTTCACCGTGAACGCGAACGGCACGCTCAATTTGCTCGAAGCGGCGCGGCAATTTTGTCCGGAAGCACCGTTCGTTTTCACCTCGACGAACAAGGTCTACGGCGACACGCCGAACCGCTTGCCGCTCCGCGAACTCGAGCTGCGTTGGGAGATCGAACCTGGTCACGAATACGAGCCGGGCATCAGCGAGACCATGAGTATCGACCAGACGAAGCACTCACTCTTCGGCGCGTCCAAGGTCGCTGCGGATGTGCTCGTGCAGGAATACGGCCGCTACTTCGACATGCCGACCGCGTGCTTCCGCGGCGGTTGCCTGACAGGTCCAGCGCATGCCGGAACGGAGCTGCACGGTTTCCTTTCTTACCTGATGAAGTGCACCGTGACGGGCCGGCCGTATCGCGTCTTCGGCTACAACGGCAAACAAGTCCGCGACAACATCCACAGCTTCGATTTGGTCGAGGCGTTCGCGGCCTTCATCGCGAAGCCGCGCGTCGGCGAGGTCTATAACCTTGGCGGCAGTCGCCACAGTAACTGCTCGATGCGCGAGGCGATTCAGCTTTGCGAGGAGATCAGCGGCCGGCGTTTAAGTTGGGAATACGTCGAAGACAATCGCATCGGCGATCACATCTGGTGGATCAGCGATGTGCGGAAGTTCCAGCAGCATTATCCCGGGTGGAAATTCCGTTACGGTCTGCGCGAAATCCTCGAGGAGATCCACCAGGCAGTCGTCGCCACCGAGGCGCTCGCCTAACGAGTCTTTTCTACAAAGGAGGTCATCCCGAGCGAAGTCGAGGGACCCCACCGCGGTAGGTTTTTGTCTGGCCACGGGGTCTCTCGACTCCGCTTTGCTCCGCCCGAGATGACGGAGGCTTCTGGCAGTGACGCTAGAATTCCTCGCCCGGGTCTACCTTCCCCGGCGCGATCCGATCCTGGATCCCGTAGACGTGGAACATGACGCCGAACCAGTAGATCGGCAGCAGCCCAAGGCCAAAACCAGCGGTGCCTGTGGCGGCGAGCAACGCCACGAGAACGGCCATCGGCGTGGCGATAATTAACACCAGCCCGGCAAACTTATGCCCCTTGTAAATATGTCCGAGCCCGGGAATGACGCTGAGCAGCACCGCGACCGCATCGCTCGCTTTGCCCTCCGCCGTCTCCGGTTTGCCCAGGCGCGTCCAGCTGCACTTCGGACAATGATCCGCGTTCGTCGAGATCGTGGTGCCGCACTGCGGGCATTGCATGGTGGCGCCTTCGACGGCGGCTGTGGCCTCGGTTTCGGGAGCGTCGGTGTATTCGAGCGTGGCCAAAGTGATTCTCCGTTGAAGTGGAACTACGCGGGGCAAACTCCCAACGCGCGCAGATTCCGTCAAGCTCGTTGCCGCGCACGCGTGCAATTCGTTAGGCTGAGGCCAATGCAGATCGCGCTTCCGCAGGGCTCGCTCCGTTCCTGGCGCATCGAGGATGCTCCCGCTCTCGTCGAAGGTGCAAACAACCGGAACGTCTGGCTCCGGCTGCGCGATATCTTTCCGCATCCCTACACCCTGGCGAACGCGGAGGCGTATCTAGGCCGGGTAGTTCGCGTGAAGCCGGCGTTCTCGTTTTGCATCGAACTCGATGGTCGCGCCGCTGGAGGTATCGGCCTCGATGCGCAAGACGACGTTCACCATCGCACGGCCGAGATCGGCTACTGGCTGGCGGAGCCTTTCTGGGGTCGCGGCGTGATGACGCATGTCGTCCGCGCGATCATCGGTTACGGCTTCACCGCCCTGCCGCTCGACCGCATCGAAGCCTACGTGTTCTCGAACAACCCCACCTCTGCGCGCGTGCTGGAGAAAACCGGTTTCACCTGCGAAGGCCGCTTGCGCCAGAACGTGGTCAAGGACGGCCAACTCCTCGACTCGTTAGTCTATTCCATTCTGCGCGACGAAGTTTACCCCTGAGTTTGTACTTGGCGTGGCCGCGACGCGCCGGTCTAACATCGCGCCGTGCCTTCCCTGACCGAAGTCGTTCGCTACACGGACGAGTATCTGCGCATCGACGAAATCCCCGATTGGCCGAACGCGGTCAACGGATTGCAATTCGAGAACTCGGGGGAGGTCCGGAAGATCGGCGCGGCGGTCGATGCGTCGCTCCGCACCTTCACCGCCGCGGCTGATGCCGGCGTGGATTTTCTCGTCCTGCATCACGGCCTTTTCTGGCCCGGTCTTCGGCCGATCACTGGTCCGATGCGTCGCCAGCTCGGCGTTCTCTTCGAGCACGACATGGCGGTTTACAGCGCGCATCTGCCGCTCGATGTGCATCCGGTCGTCGGCAACAACGCGCGCCTCGCCGCCCTCCTCGGCCTCGCTGATCCCGAGCCGTTCCTCGACTTCAAAGGCGAGCTGATTGGACTCCGTTCCGCGACGCAGATTTTTCCAAACGAGCTCGCGCGCATGCTCGAGGAGTCGTTAGGCGCGGCGGTTAAACTCTATGCCTGCGGGCCCGCGACCACTTCGAACATCGCGGTCATTACCGGCGGCGCCGGGTCCGAAATTTACGCGATGGCGGAGGCGGGCATCGACACCTTCATCACCGGCGAAGCGCCGCACTGGGCCGCCGTCGCCGCCGCCGAGCTCGGGATCAACCTCTTGTTAGGCGGTCATTACGCGACCGAGACGATCGGGGTCAAAGCGCTCGCGGCGCATCTCTCGGAACGCTTCGGCGTGGGCTGGGAGTTTCTCAACTTCCCGACCGGGCTTTGACCCTGTAACCGGTTCGCGTTCTCCCTCGCCTAACGAATGGATACTTTGATCGGCTGCGGCGTCCTGCTGGCGCTCGCCACCCTCTCCGTCCCCTTCATCCTGAGCATCGTCCACGCGCGGCGCATCAAGACGCTGGAGACGGCGGTCGCGAAGCTAACCAGGCGCATCGATGCACTGCAGCCCGGTGCTGTAGCGTCCGCTGTCCCCAGCGGAGAAGCCGCTCAACCCGCGCCGGTCGCAACCGATGCGATGAGGACAGCGCACCCTGCAGCCGTTCCATCGGCGAAGGCGCCGCTGCTCGTTTCGCAGCCGCCCATCGTCACTCCGCCCGTCGTTTCCGCCGCGGCGCCAAAGCCCGCCGCGCCACCAAAACCGCCCAAAGCCGCGATCGATTGGGAAGCATTCATGGGCGTGAAGCTCTTCGCCTGGCTCGGCGGCTTTGCGCTCTTCCTCGGCGTCGTCTTCCTCGTGAAGTATTCCTTCGAGAACAATTTCATCACTCCGGTGATGCGCATCGTGATCGGCGCGATCATCGGCAGCGTGCTCGTTGCCGCCGGTTGGTTCACCGCGCGCAGGAACTACCGCGTTCCCGGCCAAAGCCTCTGCGCGACCGGTGTCCTCGTTCTCTATGCGGACGTCTTTGGCGCACACGCCTTCTACGGCTTGGTCTCGTTAGGCGTCGCGTTCGTGCTCATGACCGCGATCACCTTCGGCGCCTTCTTCCTCGCCGTGACCATGAACGCGCAAGTCGTCGTCGTTCTCGGACTGGTCGGCGGTTTTCTCACTCCGCTCCTGCTCACCACGGGCGAACATCCGTTGCCCACTTTCGGCTACATCGCGCTGCTGAACTTCGGTATCGCCGCCGTCGCGCTCCGCAAACGCTCGCCGAGCCAGCCTTCGCCCGCGGGCTACGGCTCGGCGAGCTGGGATTACCTCTTCCTCCTTGCCGCGCTCGGCACCGTCGCGATCGAGAGCCTCTGGGTTCCCATCCACAACGCCGATCAGATGACGCTCGGCTTCCCGATCTTCCTCGGCTTGCAGGCGCAATTCCTCGCCTTCGCCTACCTCCGCCAACGGCTTCAGCCTAACGAGAAGTGGTCAACGTCCGCCGCCGCTCTCGTCGGGTTCGCATCGATCGTTTTCGCCTTCGTCCTGCTCGGTTTTCCAACCCTGGCCTCACGCACCGGCTTCTTCTTCGGCTTCACCTTCCTCGCGGACATCGGCCTGCTCGCGCTCGCGATGTGGCGACCCAATCCCGCGCGGATCGCGGCGCTCGCCGGCACCGCTGTTTTCGCGCTGCTCAGCGCCTGGACCGCCAGCTATCTCACGCATGCGCTGCTCTGGTGGGCACTCGGCGCGTATCTGCTTTTCGCGCTGCTTCACGCTGGGTTCTCCGTTTGGCCGGCGCGCGCCGAAGCAAAATCGCCCCGCACGAACTGACAG
>JALZAD010000325.1 GCA_030948555.1 Verrucomicrobiota bacterium
GTCTGACGAATGGACTGCTTCATGAGCGCCTCTTCGATCTCTGGATTCTGGCTGTTGAAGCCCATCGTGCGTTTGCCGATGCGCTTTTGCACAATCTTCTCGAGACCGACGAATGCGCCGCCGCAGATGAACAGGATCTTGTCCGTGTTCACCTGGATGTATTCCTGATGCGGATGCTTGCGACCGCCCTGCGGTGGGACGTTGCAGGTGCTGCCTTCGAGAATCTTCAGCAGCGCTTGCTGCACACCTTCGCCGCTGACGTCGCGGGTGATCGAGACGTTGTCCGTCTTCCGGCCGATCTTATCGATCTCGTCGATGTAAACGATGCCGATCTCGGCACGCTTCACGTCGTAATCCGCATTCTGGAGCAGGCGGAGGATGATGTTCTCGACGTCTTCGCCGACGTAGCCGGCTTCGGTCAGAGTCGTCGCATCAGCGATGCAAAACGGCACGTCGAGGATCTTGGCCAGCGTCTTCGCGAGCAGCGTTTTGCCCGAACCTGTCGGCCCAATTAACAGAATGTTGCTCTTCTCGATCTCGACATCCGCGAACGGATCGGGCTGAAACGCGGCCGAAGAGTCGGTCGGCGGCGCGCTTTGCAGCACCCGCTTAAAGTGGTTGTGCACCGCGACCGACAGCGTCTTTTTCGCGACGTCCTGACCGATCACATACTGGTCGAGCGAGCGCCGGATTTCTGCGGGCTTCGGCACTCGGATATTCGAGGATTGCCTTCGTGCATCCTCATTCAGCTCCTTATCGAGGATGCTCTTGCAGACATTGATGCAAGAATCGCAAATGTAGACGCCGGGACCGGCGATGAGCTTGCGCACCTCGGCGTGGCTTTTGCCACAAAAGGAGCACATCGTGAGGTTGGAAGCGCGGGCCATGCTAGAGCGCTTTCAAAGCAAGAGCTATTCCTCAAGCTTCTGCGGCAATGCGGCCTCCGCAATTGCCGTCGTCTCTTTCGAGACCACACCGTCGAGCAGCTTCGCTTCCTTCCTCGACTTGATCACTTCATCGACCAGCCCGTAATCCTTCGCCTCGGCGGCGGACATGTAGTAATCGCGATCGGAATCCAGCTTCACCTTTTCCTCAGGCTGGCCGGTATGCTGCGCGATAATTCTGATCAACCGCTTCTTGAGCTTGAACATGTATTCCACTGTCCGCTCAACGTCGCTGGCCTGCCCCTGCGCACCGCCGCTGACCTGGTGGATCATAATGTCCGAGTTCGGCAGCGCGTAGCGTTTGCCCTTCGTCCCGGCGCACAACAAGACGGCGCCCATGCTCGCGGCCATGCCGAGGCAATAGGTGGTCACGTCGCAGGTCAGGAACTGCATTGTGTCGTAGATCGCCAGACCCGCGGTCACACTGCCGCCCGGTGAGTTCACGTAGATGTTGATGTCCTTCTTGCCGTCTTCCATCTGAAGGAAGAGCAACTGCGCGATCACCAGATTAGCAATGTGATCGTCGATCGGCGTGCCGATGAAAACGATGCGGTCCTTGAGCAACCGCGAATAGATGTCGTAGCTCCGCTCACCTCGTCCGGTCTGCTCGACCACCATTGGCACGAGCACACCCTGGGAGCGCATTTGGTTCGAGTTTGTCATGAAATTATTCAGAAGCAGGAGCTGCCGACGCCCCGTCCGAAGAGGCAGCGACGCTAACATTTGCCTTTAGGAATTCAAGAGTCTTACCCAGCAGAACCTCCTCGGCGAGGCCATCTAAACGATCGTGTTCCTGGAGTTCTTTGCGCATTTTCTCGAGCGGCACGTTGTATTGCTGCGCCTGCTCGCGGATCCGCTCCTGGAGCTCTTCGCGCGTGACCTCGATCTTCTCCCGCTCCGCGATGCGCTGCAGGATAAAATTCGTTTTCAGGCGGTTCGCGGCTAACGAGCCTGCGCCCTCGATGAGTTCCTTCTCCTTGCCCTTGAGCATCTCATCCGGCACACCGCGCTCGCGATTGCGGTGCACGAGTTCGTTCAACGCACGCCGCGTTTCGTTCTTCAGCAGCGCCGGTGGGAGATCGAAGCTGATGTGCTCGTGCAGGTAACGGATGATGCCGGATTCCTTCGCGCGCTCCACTTCGTGTCCCTTCTCGTTCTCGAGGCTGTGCTCTACTGTGTGGCGCAGCTCTTCGACGTTCTTCCCCGGTAGCAGCTTTGCAGCGAGCGCGTCATCGACGGGCGGAAGCACCTTCTCTTTGATCTCGTCCAGCGTGACGGCGTAGTCCGCCTTCTTGCCCGCGATTTCCGGCACCGGAAAGTCCGCCGGGAATTCAACCTGCACGCTGCGCGTATCGCCCTTGCTCATCCCGACGATCTGTTCGGCGAATCCCGGCAGGAAATTGTCCGCGGCGAGATGCAGCCAGAATTTCTTTCCGCCGTGCAGGTTCTTGCTCGCGTTCGGCGCGACCTCGCTGATCGCAACGCCGTCGATCACGCCTTCGAAATCGATCACCGCGAAGTCGCCCATCGCGAGCGGTCGATCGATGTCGGCAAAATCCGCGGCCTGTTCGCGCAGCCGCTCGATCGCTTCATCGATGTCGGCCGGCTTCACTTCCGCAGACGGGAGCTCGACCGGGATGTTCTTGTATTCCGGCAGCTCGAACTCCGGCGCAGTCACAACTGTGGCGCGGAAACGCATCGAACGATCGTCGCCGAATTCGACGTCTTCCAGATTAGTAAGCGACACGACGCGCAGCTGCTTCTCCGCCACTGCTTCGTGGTAGCTCTTCGAGACCAGCTTCTTCGTCAGCTCGTCCTGGATCTCCTTGCGAAACTTTTTCTCGACGACCGCTTTCGGCGCCTTGCCCGGCCGATAACCGGGAATCCGCGCGTAACGCGCGTAGTTTGCCGCGAGCGAATCCCACTCCTTGCTCACCTCTTCCGGAGGCAATTCGATGCTCAGAGTGGCGACGCTGTGCGGCTGCTGTTCGACTTCTACCTTCATGAGCGGAGCGACGCTAACGGCGCGCGCACCCGCACGCAAACCTAGCGCCCGAAGACCCGCTCGCCGCGCACATAGACCGCGTGCGTGCGCGGCCATCCGAAGTAGTAGGCGAGCTCGCGGTAGTCCTCGCAATCGAAAATCACGAAGTTCGCCAGCTTGCCGACTTCGAGCGAGCCAATCCGATGGCCGCGATCCAAACTGTAGGCCGCGTTGATCGTCGCCGCGGTTACAGATTCAGCCGGCGTCATCTTCATTTGCGTCGCGGCTAACGAGAGCACCATCGGCATCGACGGTGTCGGGGATGAGCCGGGGTTGAAGTCTGTCGCGAGCACGACCGCGAGCCCGGCATCAATCATGTCGCGCGCGCGGGGGTAACGCGTTTTGCCTAACGAGTAGACCGATCCCGGTAATAATACCGGCTGCACATTTGCGCGCTGCATCGCCGCGATTCCGTCTTCTTCCGTCTGCTCGAGGTGATCCGCGGTTTTCGCGCCGAGCTCCGCCGCCAGGACTGCGGCGCCGGAGTTCGTCAGCTGATCCGCATGCATGCGAACCGCGAGCCCAAGTTGCTTCGCCGCTTGCAGAATCGTTCGCGATGTCTCGACATCGAAATACCCGCGCTCGCAAAACACATCGCAGTACTCCGCGAGGCGTTCTCTCGCGACGCACGGCAGCATTTCCTGGATAACGCAGTCCACGTACTCGTCGCGCGCGCTCCCGTGCGGAATTGCATGCGCGCCGAGAAACGTCGGAACGATTTCGATTGGCGACTGCACATCCCGCATCACGCGCAGCATCTTCAGTTCGTCGCCTAACGAGAGGCCATAGCCCGACTTCGCTTCGACTGTGGTCGTTCCGCATTGGAGGAACCACTCCAGATGACGCAACGTTTCGGCCTGCAGTTCTTCTTCGCTGGCCGCGCGCGTCTTCCGCACCGTCGAGCGAATCCCGCCCCCACTCGCCGCGATCTCTTCGTAAGTCGCTCCACGCGCACGCAGCTCGAATTCGTCGACTCGATTCCCCGCAAACACAGGATGCGCGTGCGCATCCACAAACCCTGGCAGCACGACGCGCCCGCCAACATCCACAATCTCGGCGTCAGGCGGAGCGTCGATGCGCGACGAGATCTCCTCGATGACACCGTCACGAACGATCATCTCACCGCCCTGCACGATCGACAGCTCGCGCATCTCGTGGCCAACGCGCGGCCGCGCCGGACCGGCGAGCGTCACCAGCGTCGCGTTCACGATCGCGAGCGTCTTCAATCGTGCGCCCGCGATGCGATGCCGGAGGCGAACGCGAGGAGGAACGACGCCGCCGCGAGTGTCGTCACGTCCGCGACATCTTTCGTCGGATCGACTTCGACGAGGTCCATCATCCGGACCTTCTCGTGCCGACCGCAAAGCCGCGCCGCCTTCCGCAGCATCCAGGGCGACAAACCACCCGGCCGCGCGCCCGGACATCCCGGCGCAAACGCGCGATCGAGCACATCCACATCAAGATCGACGTAGATCGCGTCGGTGTGTTCGGAGAGATGTTGCAGCGCGTGCGCGGTCATCGTTTCAATGCCGTGTTCGAGCACCCGGTCCGCCGTCACCACGGTGATGCCGGCATCGCGGGCGACGCGCGCATACTCGGGCGAGTTCGCGAAAGATTGAATCCCGATCTGCACAATGTTCTCGCCCGGGAGGCCATCGCGGAGCAGGGCACGGACGGGATTACCATTCGTTAGGCCATGTTCCAGATCACGCAGGTCGTGATGTGCGTCGAAGGTCAGCAGACCAGCCCGCTCGAGCGGCACGCCCAGCGCATGCACGCCGGGTCGCGTGATCGCGTTGTCCCCACCGAGCAGCACGGTGGAGGCGATGTCCATCCGCATACGTTTAATCAGATCAGCGCAGCGGAAAAAATTTCCATCGGGTGAGTTACCGACCAGGACAACATCGCCGCAATCCTTCGGCCGAATGCGGCTGAGATCGACGCTCGCGTCCTCATCGAACAGGCTGTAGCGCGAGAGCGCTTCGCGGATCGCTCCCGGCGCCAAGTCGCAGCGCCCCGGCGTCACCGACGCATTCATCGGGATACCGATAACCGCGAGCGCGAACGCGTGATGGCCGTTTCTCCCGCCGGCAAGCCACTGCGACGCGCGAGGCCAGTTTTTATCCTCGTGAGTCAATCGCGCGCCTTCGGTTCTGTGGGGATATCGAT
>JALZAD010000335.1 GCA_030948555.1 Verrucomicrobiota bacterium
GTGCCAGTCGGCGATCTCGCGGTCGATCACGACGCTGGAGAGGGCGCCCAGTCCGCGGGTTGGCCGGGGGTGGCGGCCTCCTGCAGTTGGAGCGTGAGGGCGCGGATCTGGGCTTCGAGTTGCAGCAGGAGCGGCTGGGTATGGCTGAGCATCGCCTGCATCCACGGCGGCACGTCGAGCCGGGCAAAGGTGCGCGCTTTCCACCATTTCTGCACCGGCTCGAGGCCGTGATCGACCAGGAGACTGCGGCCGTGGGCTTCGAGCTGTTTGCGGGTCCGGACCAGTTGCTCGCGCTGCCGATGAAGGGCGCGGGCTTGTTCTTCGGTTTCGGTTGGGCGCGGACCAAGGCGAGCGCATCGGTGTTCCCTTCGACGTAGCGATCCAGCTTCTGGCAGAGCGCCTTGGCATCGCGCCCATCGGTCTTCGCCCGCTCGTGCCGCTCGTCCAGCTTCTGCGGGCAGACCACGTGGCAGTGGATGCCGAGCGCGCTCAGCTCGCGCTGCAATCCGAAGCCGAACCCGCACGCTTCGTAGACCGCGTGGAGCGCCACTCCAGGGTGCGCGCGCCGCAGCTTCGCCGCCCAGGGAAGGAATGCTCCTTTGGCCACGCGCTGCGCCGGCTTCGGCAAACTGCCGCCTTCCTGCACCACCACCACGTGAAAGGCCTGGTGCAGGTCGATTCCGATCTTGATCGCGCCCGTGCGGCCACTAAACTGACCGCGGGTTCCCTCGAGTGAGGACAACTCTTTTGACTCAATGTCATTATTCATCATTGCCGGGTGTAGGTCCCACGACCCGCACCCGGCAACTCCTTACATGTCATCTAGGCGGTTCAGCGAACGGCTGGCCGCTCCGATGTCTAGCGTATGATAGCTACCACCTCTTCCTCGCAGCCACGCGCGGTCTCGCCAGCCGGCGCTGATCTTGGGTCTCGTTAGGCGGTTTAGCGCGCGCTCCTTACACGTGACCACCGAGCTTCGATTCCTCGCAGCGAGCATCATCCTTGGCCTCTTACACCTAATCGCGGATTCGCACCTTATCAGCCGTCAGCTCGGGTATCGCTGGACAGCGAGTACCCGCGAGCAGCCCGCGCCGCCGTTACGCGGCTTGGCCAGTCGAGTAGATCAAGCCTACGCGAACTTCATGGAGACCTTTCCGTTTTTCGCCGCGGTCGTCCTCGCCGCCCATCTCGTCGGCCTTCATGGTCTACTCACGCTTTTCGGGGTTCACCTGTACTTTTGGGGCCGGCTCGGCTACGTACTGGCTGCAGCTGCTGGATATGGTCTGCTACGCTCGACGGTGTTCTTCAACTCGGCGTTGCTCGGGATCGTGCTTTTCTTGATCGCGCTACTGCGGTAGATCAGCGCGCCATGTTGTTGAGTCTCCTGCGGCGTTTGGGTTGCTGCAACGTCCACCGCCTAAGCAGGCGATGCAGACATGTGGTTAGTTCAAGTTAGTTCTTTTGGTGTCGGCGACGCAGAGCTTTCGCGCCACCACCACACACGCTTTGTTGCGCCCGCGGCGCGCGGGTCGGCACGATCTGGTCCTCTCGCATGGCTCGGCATGTCATCCCGAGCCTGAGGAGACGGCGAGGGATCTCACCACGGCCGGTGGAGGGTCTGTGTTCTATAGCGTGATCAGGCGCGCGTAGGAGAGGTCCTTCGGCGCGCTTCGCCAGCCTCAGGATGACGGACGGGGAGCAGGGTCTGGCACAGACGCCCTACAAAGGTCGCGACCGATCGCGCGGCAGGCATTGCGGACCGCGCACCTACAGCATTGCGAGACCGCTGCGTTTGCCCGACAGTCCGCATCCGCATGGCTACGCGCGCGCTTCTCTTTTTCCTCCTCTTTGCGTCGACCGGCTTCGCGCGCAGCCCGCACAAGGAGTCGGTCACGTTTAGCTACACCGGTGACGTGGGCTTTGGGAACAGCGTCTTTGTTGCCGGGAATCATCCGGACGTGGGGAACTGGGACGTCACGCATGCAGTGAAGCTGCGTTACACCTCCGGGAATGTCTGGACGGCGCAAGTGGCAATCCAGGCGGGCAGCGAGTTGCAATATCGCTTCATCGCGCGGAGCACGGCGAACGGGAGCTGGTGTAACTCTAGTAACGTTAGCTGGCTGACGCCTGATCTGTTTCGCACCATCCCGGCGCAGCCGGAGGCGCCTTATCGCGGCAAGACGATCTACTACTTAAGCGGCTGGAGCACGACGAACCTGTTCTACAATAGTAACGGCACCTTCGTTTCCGCAGCGATGGCGAAGGTGGGCGCTGGTAGGGCGGTGGGCGAGTCGCTCTTTAAGATTACAGGAATAGGTGAAGCAGGCGAGAGCTTGGAGTTTGTCTTCACCGATGGGAATGGGCACTACGACAACCCACCGGGCGGAGGTAACTACCTGACCGCGCTGGATGTGTTCGAGGTGCAGGACGGGAATGTCTTCTCCTACCAGCCGCGGCCAGTCGTCTCAGCGCCGCAGATCGTGACTCACTTTGTCGACTCGAGCGCGCCTAACATCCCTGGCCGCACGGTGCGGGTTTATCTAC
This sequence comes from Verrucomicrobiota bacterium, assembly GCA_030948555.1. Lineage (GTDB taxonomy): Bacteria > Verrucomicrobiota > Verrucomicrobiia > Chthoniobacterales > UBA10450 > JACCTI01. The sequence continues at coordinate 2,545 of JALZAD010000335.1, forward strand.
CGCGCGGTTACACGCAGAACACGGCGCGGCGTTATCCTGTCCTCTACCTGCACGACGGGCAGAACGTGTTTGATCCGGGTGGACCTTTCGGCTCTTGGAGCGCGGATGCGAGTGCGACGCGGGAGATCGGGCAGGGGAGAATGCGAGAGGCGATCCTGGTGGGGATCGACAACACGAGCGCTCGCATTCCGGAATACATGCCGCCGACGGACACCTATCAAGGAGTACAAGGACGCGGCGACGCCTACGCCAGCTTTGTCGTTAATAACGTGCGGCCGTATGTGGATTTTACCTACCGGACCTTGAACGATCCGAAGAACACGGTGATCGCCGGTTCGTCCCTGGGAGGTTTGATCTCGCTCTACTTCGGGCGGGAGTTCAGCACTTTCGGCAAGATCGGAGTTCTATCACCGGCTTACTGGATTGCGCCAAACTACATCTCACAGGTAGTGAACGGCGCGAAGAAGCCGTTGCGCGTCTACGAAGACTTCGGGACGGCTGAGCCGGCGGACGATTGGGACAACGCGCTGGAGATGTATGACGTTCATCTTGCGCAGGGCTACGCCGCGAACGCGGATGTCACCTTTGTCGCCGGGTGTGGACAGGCGCATAACGAAGCGGCCTGGAAGGATCGTTTTCCTGGCATGCTGCATTACCTCTTGCCCGCGCAGGAGGAGCCGAACGGACTCGCGGCCACTGAGTTTCTGCCTCGGGTGGAGATCAGCGCGCTGAACGTTTCCGGCCAGTCGGTGCGCTTGCTGTATCACTCGATCTTCGGATTGGCCTACACCCTCGAGAGGTCGGTGGATCTGCGGAGTTGGACGCCGGTCTCAACGAGCGCTACGGAAGACCTGCCGTGGTCGGTGAGAACGATCGACGACAACAATTTCGGGTCGAGCACGAAGGTGTTTTGGCGTTTGAAAGCGACGCCGATGCCCTGAGATTAGCTC
>JALZAD010000089.1 GCA_030948555.1 Verrucomicrobiota bacterium
CCGGTGGCAAAACGATCGTGGTCGACGCGAAGACGCCGCTCAATGCTTACCTCGAAGCGTTGGAAGCGACAGACGACGACGCCCGGTTGCGTTTACTCGACCAGCATGCGGCGCAAGTCCGCACTCACATCGAGAAGCTGTCGCGCAAGACGTACACGGAGCAGTTCGACGACGCGCCGGATTTCATCGTCCTGTTTCTGCCGGGCGAAGTCTTTTTCAGCGCGGCACTCGAGCGCGATCCGACGCTGATTGAGTACGGTGCGGACAAGCGCATCATCCTTGCGACGCCCACCACGCTGATCGGCCTGCTGATGGCGATTTGCTACGGATGGCAGCAGGAGAAACTGGCGCAAAACGCGCGCGAGATCAGCCAACTGGGAAGCGAATTGTATAAGCGCTTCGCCGATCTTTCGCAGCATATCGGCAGGCTCGGGAAAAGCCTGAACAGCTCCGTCGACGCCTACAACAAAGCGGTCGGGAATATCGAGACGCGCGTGCTGGTGAGTGCGCGGAAGTTCAAGGAACTCGGCGCCGCGCCACTCGGCATGGAGATCGAAGTTCTGCCGCAAGTCGAACAGATCGCGCGCGAGATGCAGGCCTCGGAATTGTTGCCGCTGCAGGACAATGGCCACGCGAACGGAAACGGCAGCTGATCGCGAGTGCGATCGACGGACAAAGAATGAAAACGGCGCTCATCACCGGCGCGAACAAGGGGATCGGTCGCGAGGTGGCGCGCCAGCTCGCGTCGAAGGGGTTTCGCGTCTTTATCGGAGCGCGCAATGCGGACGCCGGGCGAAAGACGGCGGAAGAAATCGGCGCGGGCTTTCTTCACCTCGATGTCGCAGATGCCGCGAGCGTGACGAACGCGGCGCGTGAGCTGGCGCGTCATGTCGAGCATCTCGACGTGCTCGTGAACAACGCGGGCATGATCGTCGACGGCGATGACAAGGTGCTGGAGAACAGCGACGCCATGTTTCGCGAGACGTTGGAAACGAACACGCTCGGGCCCCTCCGCGTCACGCGAGCGTTCCTGCCCTTGCTCGAGAAGAGCGCGGCGGCGCGCGTAATCAATGTCTCGAGCAGTGGTGGTCAGCTCGATGGTGGCGCGGATGGTCGGGCGCCGGCCTACTGCATCTCTAAGACGGCGCTGAACGGCGTGACCTCGCAGCTGGCGGCGACCTTGCCGAAGTTTGCGGTGAACTCTGTTTGTCCAGGTTGGGTGCGCACCGATATGGGCGGCTCGAACGCGACGCGCTCCGTTGCGGAAGGTGCAGACACGATCGTTTGGCTGGCGAGCGAGGCACCGCACGAAGCGACCGCGAAGTTCTTCAAGGAACGCAAGGAAATCGCCTGGTGAGCCGCAACCCCGCGGCTCATTGCAGCGGGTCCGCCACTTCGGTAAGATGCAGCGGATGAATTTGCGCTGCGTTCTGCTCTCGGTCGGACTTTGCGCAGCCACTTCCCTCGCCCACGCGACGCCCGCCGTTCCAGCGAAAGCGCTTCCCGTCACGCGCAACGCCGCTCTCGATGATTCGTTTCGACGCACGCCCGCGCCTGATCTCGCACTGACTAATCCCAGCCTGCGCAAAGCCGACGCGCTGGCCATGTTTGTCGAAGGCGCGCGGCTGGAAGAGAGCGGCGAAGTTGACCAGGCGCTGGCTGCTTACCAGAAGGTTCTCGCGGTCGATCCCGGCGAAATCCAGCTCGCCTCGCGCGTCGCTTCACTACTCGTTAGGCAGGAGAACATCCCGCTCGCGGTCGACGTCTTGAAGGACGCGATCAAGGCGAATCCGAAAGAGACGAGCCCGTATCTCCAGCTCGCGTTCATCTACTCGAAGTATCTGCAGAAGCCGGACCAGGCGGTGAAGTACGCGAACCAGGCGATCGCGATCAACCCGGAGGAAATCGACGCGTACCAGCGCATTTACGAGATCGAGCTGACGAGCGGCAACGCGAAGAAAGCCATGGCTGCGCTCGAGCGCGCGAGCAACGTTCAGAGCCACAATCCCACCTTCTGGACGCGATTAGGCAAGATTTACGCGGCGCTAATCCTCGCGCCCGACACGAACGATGCACCCGAGGCGCTGGCGCGGGTCAACGCCCTCTTCAAGCGCGCGATCGACAATGCCGGCGACGACGTGACCGTGCTGCGCGATGTCGCGGATTACTTCGCCGCGTCCCAGCAAATCCAGGAGGCGATCCCGCTTTACTTGCGCATCCTCGAGGCGCAGCCGGACGACCAGACTGCGCGTGAGAAGCTCGCGGCCAGCTTCGCCGCGACCAACCAGCGCGGGAAAGCAATCGAGCTCCTGGAGCAGATCATCAAGGCGAGCCCGGAACAGTTTCAGCCTTACAGCTTGCTCGCGCAGCTGCAGGACGAAGAGGCGCGCGCTCTCTGGCGAGCGAAGCAGACCGACGCCGCGAAGGCGCTCTTCGCGAAAGCGGCGGCGAATTACGAGCAGTGTATTCTGATTAACCCGAATCGCGGGCAGACTTACCTGCGTCTCGGCGAGCTACTCTTGAGTCCTTTGCAGGAGGCGGATCGCGCGGAGAAAATCCTGACCGAAGCGCGCGGGCGTTTCGCGCAGGCGCCGGAGTTCACCTACCTGCTCGCGATCGCGCAACGCGAAGCAAAACACAGCCAGCAGGCGGTCGCCACGTTCGAAGAAGCGCTGCAGGAAGCGAAAACCGCCGGCGGCGATCTGGTGAACGCGCGCTTCTACTTTGATTACGCGAGCGCCGCGGAGCAGGCCGGCCTTTACGACAAAGCGGCCGACCTGTTGCAGCAATCGATCGCCCTCGATCCGGCAAAAGCCGCGGAGGCCTACAACTTTCTTGGTTACATGTGGGCCGATCGCGACATGCATCTCGACCAGGCCGAGGAGATGATCGGCAAGGCGCTCGAGCTCGACCCGGACAACGGCGCATATCTCGACAGCCGCGGTTGGCTCTATTTTAAGAAAGGGAAATACGACGACGCGTTGCGCGATCTCCTGCGCGCCGCGCAGACGATCACGCGCGACGATCCAGTCGTGTTCGAGCACATCGGCGACACCTACGGGAAGCTCGGCCGCACCGCGCAGGCGCTCGAGTTTTGGCAGAAGGCCGACAGCTTGAATCCGGGCAACAAAGCGCTTGCGGATAAGATCGAGAGCACGAAGACAAAGCTGAGCAAAGGCGACCCGAAGACGCTGCCCGTCCCGTAGTTTTTTTGCCTAACGAATGAATCGCGTGAACCGACGCTACCCGACGGCGTGGCAGCGCAAAACAATGTGGGCCGCGCTCAGCGCCGTCTTCGTTGTCATCCTGATCAGCATCGTCGGGACGGCCGTCTGGCTCGCCGGACGCCTCGTCGGATTCCTCCAGCCAATCCTGATCCCGGTCGCGATCGCGATCATCCTGACCTATCTGCTCGACCCGGTGGTCACGCATCTCGCGGAACGCCGGATGACGCGCACCAAAGCGATCGCGCTGATCTTCGCCATAGTCGGCCTCGCGCTCGTCGCCTTGATCGGCTGGCTTATCCCGACGCTCTCCATGCAAAGCGCGAACTTCATGCGCGAGCTGCCGGGCTACACGATCAAGGCACGCGATGAAGTGGTCGACGTTATCTACCGCTACAACCAGGTCTTCACCCGCGAAGCCGGCGAGCGGCCGAAGGCTTCGGTGGCGCGCGGTTTCGTCGATTGGCTCCTCGCCTCCCCTGCTCCGATCACGCAACCGACCGTCGCGCCGACGCCCGCGGAAATCGCGCCCGACGCCGCGGCGCCTAACGAGTCATCCGGCGAAGTCATCAACGCGCCCGGCGCGAAACTGAGCACCGCGGAGCGCCAGCGAATTCAGGAGTGGGTCGAACACCAGCTGCCCAATCTGCAGCGCCAGCTCCCTCTTCTCAGCGAAAAACTCTGGGCTCTGCTCAAGACAAGCATCGGCGGTTTCCTCGGCGTGACCGGCTTCCTTTTCAGCCTCGTCATGGTGCCGATCTATCTCTTCTTCCTGCTCAAGGAATCACCCGCCATCCAAAGACGCTGGCGCGAATATCTACCACTCCGCGCCTCGCCCTTGAAAGATGAAGTCGCGACCGTTCTCTCGCAGATCAACAGCTACGTCATCGCCTACTTCCGCGGCCAACTGCTCGTCTGTTTGATCGACGGCATCCTCATCGGCACCGCGCTGATTCTGCTCGGGCTGAACTTCGCGCCGCTTATCGGCATCCTCGTCGTGTTGCTCACGATGATTCCCTACATCGGCATCTTCCTTTGCTGGATTCCGGCCGTCCTCATCGCGGCGGCGCAGTGGGGCGACTGGTGGCATCCGT
>JALZAD010000339.1 GCA_030948555.1 Verrucomicrobiota bacterium
GGCTCGTAACCTAACTCCCTCTGCGCGTTCGTCAGGTCCGCCTGCGTAAAATTCTGGTAATGGGCGTGCGGGTTTTCGATGTATTCCGGCTCGAAGTTTGTGCCTAACGAGCGGTTCAAGATCTGCACCAGTTCATTGAAGGAACGCGCGCGACCGGATCCCAGATTGTAGATGCCGCTCTGCTTCGCTTTGAAGGCGCGCAGACAACCCTGCACGATGTCTTTCACGTAAACGAAATCGCGCAGCTGCTCGCCGTGTTTGAAGATGCGCGGCCGTTGCCCGGCGGTCATTTGTCGCGAGAGGTGATAGACCATCGACGCCGGCACGCCTTTGTGCGCTTCGCGCGGTCCGTAGACGTTGAAGAAACGCAACCCGACGATCATCCAATCATCTGCTTCCGCCGCGGCGCGACGCGCGAGGTTGTCCATGATCGCTTTCGAGAATGCATAGACGTTCGAAGGCGCCGCGCCGGCCGCTTCGCTCGTTGCGCTCGTGATGTTCCCGTAGGTCGCAGCGGAGGACGCATAGACGACGCGCGTTTTGTTCGGCCGCGCGAAACGCAACAAACGCCGAAAGCTCTCCACGTTGTCGTGCGTCTGGTGGAATTGATTGTGGTCCGTCGTGTCGGTGATCGACGCCATGTGAAAAATGCCGTCGAAGTGCTCATCGCCGAATTGCTCCTCCCAATTCACCTGCGCGAGATCGGCCGCGACGAAATCCCCTTTGTATCCCGCGAGATTCTTGAACTCGCCCGAGCGGAAGTCGTCGATCACGGTCAATCGCGCGTCGGGCCATTTTTCCTGCAGCGCGAGCGTCAGATTCGAGCCGATGAATCCGGCCCCGCCGGTCACAAGCAGATTGAGATTTGATGCGGCCGCGCTCAAGGAACGTCGAGTTTACGCACGACAAGCGCGCCTGTCATCCTGAGCCGCGCAGACGGCGAAGGACCTCGCACAGGGTGCTTGGACTAACGAGCAGTAGGCGAACATCCAAGCACCCTCTGCGGGATCCTTCGGCGCGCTGCGCCAGCCTCAGGATGACAGAGCGCTCGGCCGCGCGGGAATTACCGCTTGAGCCGTCGCGCGCAAGCAGCTACTTCTCCGCCCAGTTCTTTGCGAGTTTGAACAGTGGATCGGCGCGAGAAATCCCGTGAACATTCGGGAGCAGTTGCGCTGCTGTAACTGGATACGACGCCCCATAGCCAATCGCTCGGTCAAACCGGCGGTGAAGGCGGGGCCGAGGCTAAGCCAGGAGCCAGAATATTCGTCCGATGCCACCTCATTCGTTGTAGCCGCCTCGCTCCGTCGAGGCGCAATGACGCACGGCGACAGAGCGCCGTGGCCACAGCGAAAAACCTTCTTCGCAAAAAAGAAGAATGAGAGCCGTGCGCATCCGCTGCTCGCAACAGCGCTTCGTCGGCCTCTCACGAAACAGAGGAGACGAAAATGAAAAAATGCTCACTTGGTCTGAGCCAAATGCTTGCGGTCGCTATTGCGGCAACGCCCATGGTTGGCCGCGCGCAGGACGCGGTCACACAAGGTGCGGAGATCGTGGTCACGGCGACGCGGCTCCCGATTGAAGAAGACGAATCGCCGGCCACCGTCAGCGTCGTCACCAGCGAGGAGATCGAACATCGGCAACTTGAGCGCGTGGCCGATGCCTTGCGCGAAGTGCCGGGGATCAGCGTCGTGCAATCCGGCGCGCCGGGCAGCCTCACCTCCGTCTTCACGCGCGGATTGCGCAGCGAGCACACCCAGGTTTTGCTGGATGGCATTCCGATCAACCAGGGACTGCAGGGCGCCTTCAACTTCGGCGACTTCACGACCGACAACATCGATCGGGTGGAAGTCGTACGCGGTCCGCAGAGCACGATCTACGGACCGCGCGCACTCGCCGGTGCGATCCAAATCTTCACCCGGCGCGGTGAGGGCACGCCGACCGGCACTTTGAGCGTGGAAGGCGGCTCGTTCGACACCGTGCGCGGCGCGTTTGCCAGTCAGGGAAGTTACCAACAGCTCGACTACTCGTTAGGCATAAGCGGCCTCACGACGGAAAACGAACGGCCGAACAATCAGTATCGGCTCGAGAACGGAATCGCGAACCTCGGCTGGTCGCCTAACGAGACCTTACGCATCGGCAGTTTGTTCATGTATCAGCTCTCGGATCTTGGTTTGCCTAACACGATTTTCGATCCGCGGTCGATCGACAATTTCCTCACGGAACGCTGGCTGATAGGACCGCGGATCGATTTCAAACCCGTCGCATGGTGGGATCACGCGCTGGTCGTCGCCTACGATCACGAGCGGCAGGTGAATGATCCGAACGAGGACGGCTTCGTCGGTCCGACGCGCGCTCTGTTCAAGCGGCTGACGCTCGATTATCAGACGAACATCCGCGCCGGAAAGTGGCTCACCGTAACGGCGGGCGCGTTCTACCAGCACATCGATGCGGGTGAGGAACGGCCGTTCATTTCGCAGGCCTTCGGGCCGCAGGCGACCTTCATCAGCGATGAGACCGAGCAGGAGTCCGGCTTCGCGCAGCTCAGCATCATGCCCGCTGAAGATCTGAGCTTCGTCGCCGGCGGGCGCTACGATCATTTCAATCAATTCGGCGACGTCTGGACGTATCGCGTCGCAGGCAGCTACTACGCGCGGCAAATCGGAACTCGCGTGCATGCGAGCGTGGCGACCGGCTTCAGTCCGCCCACGCCGCAGGACAAAATTTTCGGAATGAATTTCGCGCTCGACCCGGAGCGGAACGAAGGCTGGGACGCAGGCCTCGAGCAGCATCTTTGGAAAGATCGCGTGATCGTGGGCGCGACGTATTTCCACAATCGGCTCTCGAACCTGATCGGCTTTAACGGCCTTTTTGAAACGCTGAATCTCGGCGCGGCGCGAACGCAGGGCATGGAGATGGAACTCAAAGCGCGCCCGATGCGCGATCTCGAGGTGACCGCGACCTACACCTACCTCGACGCGGTAAACACTGGCTCGGCCGACATCACGCAGTTGCCCGGCGCGCGCCTGCCACGTCGGCCGCGCAACGAAGCTTACGTCTCGGCGAGCTACCTCTGGTTAGGCAAACTGCGGACGACTGCGGAAGCGAAGTTCGTCAACGCGCGCGAAGAGCTGAATTTCGGCGGGCCTAATAACGACATCGAGGATTACTCCTTCGTGAATTTGGCGGCGGAGTATGAGGTCAATCCGCATCTCACCATCTTCGGCCGAATCAACAACCTCACCGACGAGCAATACTCGGAAGTGTTCGGCTTTCCGGCACTCGGACGCGGCGCGTATGGCGGACTACGCGTTCGGTTCTGACCTCCCCGCGCGCGTCATCCTGAGCCGCGTAGACGGCGAAGGACCTCACATCGGAGCTGATGATTGACTCCGTCAGAGGACGATCTGCAAAGTCCTGGCTGCGCAGTTCTTCAGAGGAGTGACTACGTCAGCGCGAGTGGGCGAGGTCCTTCGCCGTCTGCGCGGCTCAGGATGACCGCTGTGAGAGTCAGCGCCGATCGGCCATGCACGCCCACAGCGATGGCGTCGACGCGCGGTTGTATTCCGGCACCGGGATTTGCGCGCGGAAGCCGTCGCTGAAGACGCCGTCGACGCGAATGCTGATCGCGAGCTCGCCCGTGGCGTCGCCGCCGTGAAATTGATTCACGCTGTCGAACCACGCGCTGTGTGACTCGACGTACTGCTTCTCGCCCGTGTTCTCGTTCAACATGTAGAACGGCTTCCGCAAGTTCGTGCGAAACCAGATGAACTCGTGGCAAAGATCGTAGCTCACGTGATCGCGATGCGCGGTCACGGCGCGGCCTTCCGGATCGTACATGATGAGCATCCGCGCGGTCGCTTTGAAGGGCATCGTGCGGATGAATTCCATCAGCTCCGCGAAGTCGGTCGCGCCGGGCGCGGGCTCCCACGCTTCCGGCCGGTCGAGGTCGTAGTAATTGTCCTCACCTTTCGGCTGCGCGAGATAGACCATTTTTGAGCCGGGCTTCACCGCGGCCTTCTCGCTCATGACGAACGGGCCGGTGTAAAACTGAATGTCGCGCTCGTCGGCGAGCCGCTTCTCAATGCGCGCGGTCACATACCCGTCGAGCGACTTCAACCAATCCACATCGATGAACTCGTCGAACGACTTGTAGGACGGATACTTGATCCGCGGATCGACGCGCTCAGCGACGGCTGCGCTCATGCGATCACCGCGGGCGCGCCTGCCTTGTTCGCTCGGCTAGGTCGCTGCTTCCGATTCGCTTTACCCGCCGGGCTTGCCGCAGTCCGTGCGGAGCTTGCCCGTGCGATTTTCTGCCAGGTGTTCGCTGGAATCCGGTGCTCGCCCCAGATGAACTCGTTAGGCGCACCGGAGTGATCGAAGAGACGGACCGCGAGCAGCCCCGCATAGCCGCCGAACTGCTTCGAGTTGATCCACCATGTCGCCGTCGCGTCCCAAAGTTTCACTTCGTCGTCGACCGCGATGGCGCAGCCTTCGTGATAGATCAGCCCTTCGCTGATCCACGGCGCGCAGCTTCCCGCGGCGCCCCAGGTTTCTTTCCAGTGCCTGGTCGACACGTCGTTGAACTCGAGAATGAATTGCGCCGGAAAACTCTGCACGCCGCGCGAGAGGAAAAGCTCGTTCGACAAGGCGGCCAGCGCGCCGCAATCGAGCGTTTTCTCGCGCACCGCTTCGCACCAGTGGATCGGCCATTTCGATGGGCCCCACTTGAAGTTTTTGCGCAGCCAACGCGGACCGCTCAGCGGATTGCCGCCGTTCAGCTGCGAGAAGTCAAAGCCGAGCATCCATTCGCGCGCGATCTCGCAACAAGCCTCTCCGTGATGCGAGATGCAAGAGGCCGGAAAATGCTTCCAGTTCGCAATGCCGGCGTCGATGTCGCTGCCGGTTCCTTCGAGATCAATCACCATAATTTTAGCCCTTCCCGAATACGTAAGACATGCTGCGATCGTAGCCGCCTGCGTCGCAGAAAATGAGAACATCGCCCGCTTGCGTGCCTTCCGGCAGCTCGACGTTGGACGCGACTTCGTCGTGCTCCATGCAGAGGCGGCCCATGAGCCGCGTCTTCCCGCGCTTCAACGGCTGCAACTCGCCCGTCTCCGGATCGCGCCGCAGGATGCGATGCGGGTAGAAGAAATACATCGGCAACTCCGCAATCGAGCCATCGACGACTGCTTCGATCGAGTCATCGCTGATCTCCTGGATTTCGAGGACGCGCATGGCCAACGCCATGGACGGTTGCGCCATCGCTTTGCCGGGCTCGGAGATGATCTGGCGAACGTGCGGCAGCGTCGCAAGCGCGTGCTTCACCGCTTTAGCGAAATCATCTTCGCGGCCTTCATGCCAGTCATCCGGGAACCAGCCGCCGCCGATGTCGAGCACCTCGATATTGCGGCCGGTCAGCTTCTCGATCGAACGACACCAGCGCAGCATGGACTGATACAGATGCCACCACTGGCTCACGCCGATGTTGCTGCTCGCCATGTGAAAATGGATGCCGAACGACGCGTCGCGCGGCAGGAGCGCGATCGAATCGATCAGCTCGCGAAACGCATCCGGCGTGTCGAGCGGAATGCCGAAACGGGATTGGATGCTCGGCGTGCGCAGGCGAACGCCGAAGACTTCGGACTTCAGC
>JALZAD010000371.1 GCA_030948555.1 Verrucomicrobiota bacterium
GGTTACGTCGTAAAGGGTGCCGCCGTTGTTGTTCGGCACCTGCGCCGGATTCCAGAAGGCTGAATTGCTAAAGTTGCCGTTGTTGAAGTTGCCGGTGCCGTCGCCCAGCCAGGTGGAATTAATCACCTGTGCTTGAGTGGATGCGGCGTTGAGAAGTAGTGCGACGGCGAGGAGATAATTTTTCATGATAGTACTGCGCTGGAATGCCGAACTGCAGAGCGCACCGGCTACAAGAGTAGTGCGCGAATGCGCCGCCCGAAACAGACAATTATTTCGCCGCGCGCTAAATGCGCCGGGAAGGGGCGCGCCGGCCGGAGCGCTGTGATGACCAGCAACCGAGCGACCAGCAGACGGCGGCGATGACGACATTGAAAAGCACAAGCAAAGTCGCCTGCACCGGGTCGTCTTCGCGCAGGAGCAATTCCTTGAGCGCATTCGAGATCGCGTAAAGAGCGACGATCAGGAGCAGGAGACGAAAGGAGAGAACGATCGCGTGTTTCATTGCAACTCCGGATGGGGCGCCGGTTAGGATCTCTGAGGTGCGAACGGTGCGGCTCCGTTGCCCTCGGTCATAACGGAAGAAGCCTTGCGGAAAACCCGACCACAAAACTGGTGAGCGAGATGACCCAGAAATAAATGATGGAGAACGGCGCGAGCAGAAAAAGCTTCGGATACGTTTTCCAGCGAGCGCGGTCGAGCAGCGTCGCGATCACGAGTTGAAGGAAGAAGAAGCTGAGACAAATGCCGAAGTAGACGAGCGCCCGATTCCAAAGCGCGGCATGGACAACATCGTGGCCGTGCGTCGCGCGTCGCGCGTCTGACCGCGGCACCCAGGCGAATGCAGCCGACGAAGAGCGAAGCCCAGAGCCAGCTCGCGGGCAATAGCGCGGGAACAACGACTCACACCCTCGTCTTCACCTTCAAGAACGACATCGTGAGCGGATCGACTGCCGTCACCTCGGGCGTGGCCGCTTCCGCTAACACGATTCGCAACGGGAAACCATGACTGCGCAACTCACTGGCGTCACGAACGCGCAGCAGATCGGCGTTACGTTAAGCGCCATAACCGCCGCCAGCGGGCAGGTGCTGCCGAACCCGGTCGTCTCGATGAAGGTGCTGCTCGGCGACGTGAATGGCGAATCATCCACTAACGCGGACGACACGACCATCGCACGAATCGATTCCGGACAGGTAACGAACGCCAGAAAAAATTGCGCCGACTTGAACCTCGACGGCGCCATCATTCCGCTGACGCAACCACCGTGCGCGGCGCCTCAGGAAGTGGTTTGTCAGGGCCCGGAGTCATGGCGTTTTGAGCAGAGTCCCTAGTCTCGTCGGGTCAACGAAGAAGCTCTCCTATGAATTCACCAATCGGCCAACATCTGCCATCACAGCAGCATCGACTTACACCTTCGCCCAAATTCGTGGCGCTTTGGATGTTGTGCGGGTTCACCGCGATTTCGGCTAAAGCCGATTTCTAGGACGCCGCGAGTCTGAACATCGACGCGCGGGATTATCACACCGCGACGCTCCTGCCGAATGGAAAGGTGCTAGTTGCCGCCGGGCGAAACAGCAGTGGCGCCTCGTTCGCGAGCGCCGAGTTATATGATCGAACCAATGCGCTGAGGACAGCGCATACTACAAAAGACATCCTCGGCCGCGCCTCTGCAAAAATCACCCCGTCGCGCGCTACAAGGCACGTGCGTGCCGGCGGCGAGCAAGGCCTGCCGCCGTTGCACTTCCAGTTCCATCAGCTGCACCTTCGAGCCGCAGCCTGTGCGCGGCAGCTTGGGCGCGCTCCAGCTTGATCATGTCCGCCTCTTCCAGCATCGGCTCAGCGGAGGAGCAATGGCACAATTCCCGATCGTAGACTACACCATCCGTCGGCACCGTAATGCGGCGCGGATGCTCCACTTCTTCGCCGACCTTCAGTAGACCGTTGAGAATCGAAGCGGCCTTGCGGTCGGTACGCGATCAGTCTTTGCTGCACCCGGAGAGAAGCAATCCATGACCCCTGAGAAACTCGAAGACCCACGCACTAAGTACCCGAAACCGCCGTTCAAAGGCCAGGAGCAGCCCTGGCCCGGTCTCGCCAGCAAGATGGATCCGCCACCCGATCACGGCGAAAAGAGTTACAAAGGCTCCGGCCGTTTGCTTGGGCGGAAGGCGCTCATCACCGGCGGCGACTCCGGCATGGGGCGCGCCGCCGCCATCGCCTATGCGCGTGAAGGCGCCGATGTGGCGATCAATTACTTCCCCACTGAAGAAGAGGACGCGCAGCAGGTCATCGCCTTGATCAAGGAAGCGGGTCGCAAGGCGGTCGCGCTGCCCGGCGATCTGCGTGACGAAGCTTTCTGCCAGAAGCTCGTCGCCGATGCGGTGAAGGAGCTCGGCGGCCTCGACATCCTGGTGAGCAACGCCGCGCGCCAGCAGACGCGCGCCTCCATCCTCGACGTCTCAAGCGAGGACTTCGACTCCACGATGAAGACAAACATCTACGCGCCCTTCTGGATCATCAAAGCCGCCCTGCCCCATTTACCGCCCGGCTCCGCGATCATCGGCACCACCTCCGAGCAGGCGACCGATCCGTCGCCCGAGCTCTACGATTACGCGCAGACAAAAGCCGCGACCACGAACTACGTCCGCTCGCTTGCGAAGCAGCTCGCCTCGAAAGGCGTTCGCGTAAACGGCGTCGCGCCCGGCCCGATCTGGACGCCGTTGCAGGTCAGTGGCGGAGCTACGCAGGAGAAGCTAAAACAATTCGGCGGCGAGACGCCGCTGGGCCGCCCCGGTCAACCGGTCGAGCTGGCCTCCATCTACGTGCAGCTCGCGGCAAACGATGCCAGCTACGCCACAGGCCAGGTCTACGGCGCGATGGGCGGCGGCGGCTTACCGTAAGCCGATGCTTCAGCGAAGGCTGTAGCGGCCGCAGTCTCCAGCGGATTCTTCACGCCTTCCCGGCTACCTCTACGCCGCGTTCGCCGTTTGCTTTGCGCGACGCCCTTCCGCGATCTCCTCGATCATCTTGCGATTGAACGCCGGGATATCGTCCGGCTTGCGACTCGTCACCGGAGAACACGGCGACTCGCGAGTGTGTCCAGCCATCGACGGGGATCGGGCAGACGATAGATTAGCTTATGGTGAAAACGAAGTCGGTCGAATCGCCGCTCGAACGCGACACAGACGGGCTTCGCATTCTGGCCGCGCGCGGGCGTGGACGCGGTTTGCCAAAGGATCGTTACGATGTCTGGATGGCCAACCTTGGGCCGAGCGAAGAACTGCGCGACGCCCTCCTCTCCGGAGCAATTAGCTGGGGCGAGTATAGCCGCCGTTACCTAAAGGAACTGCGCGAAGGCGGCGCGATCGACGAGCGGAACCGCCGCATCAAGAACCATGGCCAGAAGTTCACCCTCCGCCTCCTGCAGCACCTCGCCGGAAAAGGGACGGTGACCCTTCTTTGTCACTGCGCCGAAGACGAAATGCACTGCCACCGGCACCTCTTGAAGAAGGTGCTGGACGGAAAAATCTAAGATTCTTACACCCGAGGCTTACGCCGCGCGCGCCGTCTGCTTCGCGTGCCGCCCTTCCGCGAATTCCTCGATCATCTTGCGATTGAACGCCGGGATATCGTCCGGCTTGCGACTCGTCACCAGCCCGTTGTCCACCACCACTTTCTCATCCACCCAGTTGCCACCCGCGTTCTTCACGTCCGTCTGGATGGCCGGCCACGAGGTCAGCTTCCGCCCGCGCACCACGCCCGCGTCGATCAAGACCCACGGCCCATGACCGATCGCCGCCCACCGGCTTGCCCTTCGCGGAAGAAAGAAGGAGATAGGAGTTCAGG
>JALZAD010000373.1 GCA_030948555.1 Verrucomicrobiota bacterium
CACCTCACCGATACGCTACCGATCACACAGCCCTTCGAGCACTCGCATCGCGTGACACGCGTCGATTGCCGGACATCCACTCCCCTGATGTGAGGTCCCTCGCCATCTTCGCGGTTCGGGATGACAGGCTCTTGCCCCTCTGGGTGGCGCGGCTTCGTCAGGGCCCGACAGCTTTACCTCGCGGCCATTCGCCACAATAATTGTTCGCTCATGCCCGGCGACACCTTGAACGCACCGCTGCCTCGACTCGCCGCGCGAGATGAGACGCGCCGGCTGCCGCGGCATTTGCTCTACTCGATCTTCGCGCGCATCGGCGGCTCCGGTTTGGACACGGATGCGTTCGAAGCTTTGCGCGCGTCATATCACGGCGGGTTTCTCGGCCGCGCCGTGGCCTACGACAACCGCCAGACGGAGATCCCGGCGAAGTTCATCTACTCGCTGCGCTGGCATCCGGTCCGGCTCGTTTCGTCCTTCATCGATCGGCCGCAATATTACGGCGCGAAGAAGAAGTATCTCGACTGGATCGCGGCGCGGCAGCTCGCGAGCGGGCGCTATGATCTCTTCCACAGTTGGTCGGGCGATTGCCTCGAGTCGCTGCGGACGGCGAAGACACACGGCATCCCGTCGCTCGTGGAGATTCCGACGTGGCATCGCGATCGCGGCAAAACTTCGCGCCCTTCGCAGCCGCCGAATCCGAAGCGCAGCTGGCGGGAAAAACTGCTGCTCGATCGCGAGCGTTTCATCGAAGAATACGATCTCGCCGATCTGCTCGTCGTCCTTTCGGAGCGTGCCGCCGACACGTTCCGCGTCCAGGGTTTCACTGAGGACAAGCTCTACTACCTGCCGCGCGGCGTGGATGTGGAGCGCTTCCAGCCGGGCGAACGTCCGCCGGTTTTCCGCGCCGTATTTTCGGGCGCGTTGATCGAGCGCAAAGGGATTCACCACCTGCTCGAGGCGTGGCATCGGCTGCAATTGAAAGATGCGGAACTGTGGCTCGTCGGATCCGTCCACGAGGAAGCGAAGCCGCATCTAAAGAAGTTCTGGCGCGACAACATCCGCGTCGTCGGCTTCGCGAAGGATCCGGAGAATTACCTGAATCAGTGCTCGGTCCACGTCTTCCCGTCGACCTGCGAAGGAAGCGCGAAGGTGACTTACGAAGCGGCGGCCTGCGGATTGCCGCAGATCACGACGCGCGAAGCGGGAGATGTCGTGGTTGATGGGGTCGAAGGGATCATCATACCGCCGGGAAACGTCGATCGTTTAGCCGAGGCGATTCAGCATCTTTACAATCATCCCGAGATCGTCGCGCGCATGAGCATTGCGGCGCGCGAGCGTGTGGTGCGCAACTTCACCTGGGACCATTTTCGCACTCGTCTGCTCATCGCCTACGAGCGCGCAATGGCGATGAAGGCGTAGCCGCGTCGCGCGCTACGACCCGTGAACATCCTCCTTATTCAACTGAAGCGGATCGGCGATCTGGTCCTGACCACGCCCGCGATTGCCGCGATCCGCGAGCGTTATCCGCGCGCCAGGATTTCGCTCATTGTTTCATCCGACACGCGCGAGCTCCTGCCTGCCATTTGCGGGGTTGATCAGACATTCATCGCGCGCAAAAAGATCACCGACGCGGCGAGCTGGTTCACGGTCGCGCGGCGGCGTTACGACTACTGCTTCGACTTCACGCGCAACGATCGCTCGGCCTTTCTGACCTTGCTCTCCGGCGCGAAGAAACGAGTGACCGCAGATCATCCGCGTCTCCGTGCGCAGCTCCGCTCGCGCAGCTACAACGTGCTCGCCCCTTGCGATGTCGGCGCGCTGCACACGGTCGATTATCACCTCTGTCTGCTCGGGGTCCTCGGGATTGAAAATGCCTCCACCGCGTTGCAGCTCGAGCTGCCGCAAAGCGCGATCGAGCGCGCGGATGAAGCGCTGCGCGCCCGCGGCATCACAGGCGAGTTTGTCCTGCTGCATCCCGGATCAGCGCGTTCCGAAAAATTCTGGGAAGCGAAGCGCTGGGCCGAAGTCATTCGCTTCCTCAACGATCGCGACATCACACCCGCGATCAGCGGCGGACCTTCGCGCGCCGAGCAAGCGCACATCGCCGAGATTCGCGCCGCGACTCGCGGCAACTTCATTGACCTCTCCGGCGCGGTCGATCTCCTCGGCCTCGCCGCCTCAATCGCGCGCGCCCGGCTGCTCGTTACCGTCGATTCTGCGCCCATGCATTTCGCGGCCGCGATGCAGACCCCGCAGGTCGTTCTCTTCGGCCCGACCAATCCAATGCACTGGTATCCGCGCGGCTCGCCCGCCGTCATTTTACAGGGTCACCAGCGCGAACCGCTCACCGCATTCGATCAGAATCAGTCCGCCGTTCCGATGAACCGCATCTCGACGCAACAGGTGATCAATGGTATGGAAGCGCTGCTCGCGACGCAGCGCGCCGCCACCTCATGAGCGACCCCGCACCGACCAAGCCCAAGCGCACCTTGTGGACGACGATCAAGGGCGCGAGCGGCCCGTATCGCCGTCTCTTCCGTTACGTCAAACCGTACCGCGGTCGCTTCGTCCTCGGCCTCACGTTCGGGTTCATCTTCGGCACGATCAGCAGCATCCTTCCGCTCGTTCTCGGCAAGGTCATGGCCTTCGTCCTGCAGGCCGGTGGCCAGGTCGGGGCGAACCTTTACCAGCATCCGGACCAGCTTGATGTCGGGCCGAAAATCGACTCGCTCCTCACCCTCTGTCTCGCGATTCCCGCGGTCATGATTGTGCGCAGCGTCTGCTCCTACTTAAACGCCTACTACATGGCGTGGGTGAGCAACAAAGTGCTGACCGATATCCGCACCCAGCTCTTCCAGAAGATCCTTTCGCACTCGATGGATTTCTTCAACAAGGCGCATTCCGGCTTCCTCATGTCGCGCATCACAAACGACACGCGCATGATGCAGATGGCGCTCTCGAATGTGAGCAGCGACCTCTTCAAACAGCCGGTCGCGATCGTCAGCGGCGTCGCCGTTCTGCTCTATCTCGACTGGCGTTTCACGGTCGTAACGCTGTTCCTCTTTCCGCTCTGCATCCTGCCGATCAGCTACTACGGCCGCCGCGCGCGCAACGCCGCCAAGCACGAGCAGGAAGACATGGGCCAGATGGTCGTCACCATGTCGGAAACGTTCGGCGGCATTCGCGTGATTAAGTCGTTCGCTCGCGAAGACCATCAGGAGAAAATCTTCCGCCGGAGCAACAAGCTGCAGTTCGATAGCGCGATGCGCATCCTCCGCGCGATGGAATCTGTCGGGCCGTTGATCGAAGTGATCGCCGCGCTCGGCGTCGCAGTGGCGTTGCTTTACGTCTACTTCACGCACATGAGCGCGGCGCGTTTCCTCGCGCTCAACTCCGGCATCTTCCTCCTTTACGAGCCGATCAAAACCTTGAGCCGCATGCGTGTGGTGATGGAGCGCTCCATCCAGGCGACGGGCGAGATCTTCGCCATCCTTGATTCGAAGCCCAGCATCGTCGATGCGCCCAACGCGGTCGACCTTCCTTCCGCCACGGGCCGCATCGAGCTCGACCACGTCAGCTTCCGCTACGCGGGGACCGCGACCGATGCGGTGCACAACGTGCAGCTCACGGTTGAGCCGGGCAAAACCTACGCGCTGGTGGGCGCGAGCGGCGCAGGCAAGAGCACGATCCTTTCGTTGCTCCTCCGTCTCTACGATCCGACTTCCGGCGCCGTGCGGATCGACAATCACGACCTGCGCACCGTGACGCAGAAGTCGCTCCGGAAACACATCGGCCTCGTCACCCAGGAGACGTTCTTGTTTCACGACACGATCATGAGCAACATCAAGTTCGGTCGGCTTGATGCGACGAACGAGCAGGTTTATGCCGCGGCGCAGGCTGCGTTCGCGCATGACTTCATCATGGCGCAGCCGCAGGGCTACGACACGATCGTCGGTGACAAAGGTTGCCTCCTCTCCGGTGGCCAGCAGCAACGTCTCGCCATCGCGCGCGCGCTGCTCAAGAACGCGCCCATCTTGCTGCTCGACGAAGCAACCTCCGCGCTCGACTCGGAGTCGGAAAAGCAAATCCAGATCGCCCTCGAAAATCTCTCCGCCGGCCGGACCGTGATCGCGATTGCTCACCGGCTCTCGACCATCCTTAACGCCGATCAGATCGTGGTGATGGAGGACGGACACATCAAGGAGGTCGGCACGCATCAGCAGTTGATGGAGCAATCCGGCTACTACCGCCGGCTCTACGACATGCAGTTCAAGCACGGCCACGGCGAAGATGTGCCCGCCGCGATCGAGCCTTTTCTCGTCGAAGCGCTCGCCTAACGAGCCATCGCGGGCTCGACAATCGCGCGGATCGCATCCGCGCGGCGTGCGTGCTCCGCGTCATCGAGCACCGGCACCTTCGCGATGTTCTGCGGTAGATCGGGCAGTTTGACCCAGGAACGGCAACCGCCATACCTCGGTAAATCGGGGATGATCCACGGCGGCGAAAGACGAAACGCGCGAATCAGCGCAACGTGAATTCCCGCCGCGTTGTCGTACTCGAAACGTTCGCGCACGACTTCACGTTGCCAGGTGTGAAACGGCTCCAGTTCCAGCGCTGTTTCCCACGATTCGACCACACCGGCGAGCTCTACTTTCGCAAAGACTCGGATCTCAATTTCGCCTTCGCGCTGCGACGGAATTCTACTCGCTGATCCGCGAGTTTTCTCCACCTGCTCGTGGAACCACGTCGGGAAGAGGAAGAACTCGGCGTGCTTGAACGCGAAGCCCGCGCGACCTTCCGCGATCCCGCCTTTGCGCAGGATCAAGCTCTGCCCGCCGCGCGCGATCGCGTCGCAGACCAGCGCCCATTCCTTGAAACCGATACTTTCCATTTCGCGCCACGGAAACTAGCCTCCCGTCGATGGCGTTCAACATCGACCTCCACACCCACACGTTCTTCTCGGGCGATGGGGTGTCGAGCCCCGAGGACAACATCGCGGCGGCGAAGGCGAAAGGGCTACACGGCCTCGCCATCACCGACCATAACACCTGCGACGCCGTCACCTACCTGCTCGACAAAGGGCTGATGCGCGAAGACGGGCAGCCGGTCGACGGTTTCCTCGCCATCCCCGGCCAGGAAGTCACGACCGCGGAAGGCCATCTTCTCTGCATCGGCGCGACCCTGCCGAATCTGAAAGGCCGTCCGGCTCGCGAAGTTTGCGAGATGATCCACGAACGCGGTGGTCTCGCCATTCCGCCGCATCCCTACGATCTCTTCCGCGCCGGCATTCGCTTCCACACCCTCGAGACCTTGCCGATCGACGCGCTTGAAGTTTTCAACGCTGCGACCACGCTGCGCCGCTACAACAGCTTTGCCTTCAAGTACGCGCAGGTCCGCGGGCTCCCCATGACCGCCGCGAGCGACTCGCATCACAGCGCCGCGCTCGGCACCGCCTACACCATCCTGAACACCGACGACTTCACGGTGAAAGGAATCCTCGACCAAATCTGCAAGAGCAACGAGTTGAGCCAGCACTATCTCACCCCGCGCGATAGCGTGCGGAAGACCTGGAACAATTGGATGCGTCTGCGCCGCCGCCCTAAGTTACCGGAGACCGCGGCGAAGTTTATCGGACAGCGCTGAGCCGTCTCGTTCGCCTTCGTCCGACCGCGCCCTATCGACGACGTTCATCCTCTGGCCGCTTCTCACTCTCGGCGAGATGGTCGGGGCGCGTGCCGTGCAGCCTTTCTGCCGAGATTATGGAGCTGGGGTTGCCCTGATTTGACGGACAGTGGGCTAAGGGTCAAAAGCCGGAGGAGCCCAGATGAAAACACAGTTAACCAAGCCAACTCGCAGTAAGGCGAGCTACACCGAGGAAT
>JALZAD010000314.1 GCA_030948555.1 Verrucomicrobiota bacterium
GGTCCATACCTCGCCACGGCGTAGAACATCAGCTTGGCCTTCGTTTCGTCGACCCCGCCGCAGCGCATCGCGTTGTAGAACATGACTGCCGCATCGTCCCACGGGCGATCGCGCTTATCACACGCCACGTCGTGGAAGATCGAAGCGTTCCGGTAACGTCCTTCGAGCGGCCCGCCGATGTAGCTCCAGAATTGTTTCGGGATGCTGGCGCCGTCTACCACCCAGCCGGCCGGCGCGAGCCACGCGAGACCAGCGGGATCCGTGTAGGTCAGGTCGTTCAACAGGCGAAGCCGCCGACCATCTTCAAGTAACTCGACATTGAAAGGCCCGGCGAACTTACCCCATCCGCTGGCGGGGGTAGGAGTCGACGGAACGTGCACCGGCGTCGAGCAACTAACCAGAAGGAGCCAGGGCAAAAGAAATCGCGCGCGCATGAACACGTTGTAGGCGTTCGCTGCGCGCGCGACAAGTGAAGACTCGTTAGGTAGGGCTACTCTTTAGCGAGAGCTACTTCGCGAGCTCGTAGAGATACTCCACGAACGACATCACCGCGCCGTCGTACCCTTGGATTTTCGGATTGGTTGAGTCGATGACATAATACTCATCCGGAGCGTGCGCGCCGCTGCCATGACCTAGACCAAAGTGCCCGGAGGCCAGACTGAGCGGTGGATTGGTGAAGACGAAGCCTGGATAGGAGCCAGCGTTGCGCGGCCACATCACGGGATCGATCCCGGCACTTTTCAGGACTGAGACCTGCGCCTGAATCAGCGGCGAGCTGGCGGAGCTCTGCGTTGGATCATAGCCGCCGCTCATGTTCACTTCGATGTCGCCGAAGCCGCGCTTCGCCAGATGCGCTTTGATCGCGGGCACTACGTCAGCTGCATGCATTCCGGGAACCAGACGGAAATCCATCTTAGCGACTGCCTTGTGTGGCAGGACAGTCTTACCACCGGGTCCTGTGTAACCGCCGACCAGCCCTTCGATATTAGCCGTAGGTTGCGACTCCAGCCGCTCGTTAGCTTGTTCCCATGGCAGGTCGCCGATCCAGTGCTGCACGGTCATCGACTTCTTCGCCTGCGCTTCGCTCCGCATCCTGGACGCATCGGCGATCATCTTCTTCTCCTCGGCGCTGATCGGCGATGGCTTCGGATAACCATCGATCGTGATCTCGTTGCCGTCGTCGGACACGAGCGTATTTAACGCCTTCACCAAATGCCACGCCGGCGAATCCACCATCGCTTTTAACGACGAGTGAATGTCCTTACCCGGACCGCGTCCCCACTTCTCGCCGCTAGAGATTAGCTCCAGTTCCACGACGCCTTTTGCGCCCAGACTTACCGTCACGATGCCATCAAGGTCCTGCATCGACGAAGGCATGAACACGCCGACTGTTTTCTTTAAAGCCGCCTGCACTTCCGGTTTCAGCGCGAGCTGCGCGATGTGCGGCGAACCAATCTCCTCCTCGCCCTCGGCCACCATCACGAGATTCACCGGCATCTTCTTGTTCGCACCCTTGATCGCATGCAATGCAGCGAGAAAGGCCGACTCCGGCCCTTTCTGATTCACCGCCCCGCGGCCGATGATCGCCTTGCCGAGCTCAGGCTTATCCACGAGCACGGCCGAGAGCGGCGGAGCCAGCTTCCATTCCGCCGGATCGAACTGCTTCACGTCATACATGAAGTAGAGCCCCACGGTTTTCGCCGCGCCCGCATCGAGCGTCGCAAATACACCTGGCTTGCCATCCGTCTGCACCACCGTCGCCTGCTGAAATCCGGCATCCCTCGCGAGCTTCGCCATGTATTCCGCGCCTTCGCTCGAGTTCAGATTCTCCGCCGCGATCGACGGCAGTTTGATCCAATCCTGCAACCGCTTCACCGCCTCATCGTGTCGTTTCACGACTTCGGCTTTGATCTCGGCCAGGTCGTTCTCGGCCGAACGAGCGATGGGCCTGCTGGTGATAAGCGCTAAACCGATCAGCGCCGCGACAAAAACTGGGCTGCGTTTCATGTCTACTCTTCGTGCCTCCTTTCCTTTCCGCGGGTAAACGGAACCGCGGATGGCGCGATGCCGATTCCGGATCACAGCTAGCACGACATTCGCTCCCAATTGTGTCATCATTCCGTCCGAAAATGCGGTGAGCCAGAGATCTGCAACAGTGCTACAGCAAAACAGGAGCAGCCGACTCGCACGCGTCGCGTCTCACGTCGCGGCCGGACTGGTCATCGCCATTGGGCTGACCGTTCTCGCCGGCTGGTTCTTCCGCATGCCGGTGCTTCGGCACTTTGTTCCGGGTTACGTCTCGATGAACCCGGTCAGCGCGTGCTGCTTCCTCGCGCTTGGTGTCTCGCTACTTCTGCTCTTCCCGCGGAACCCGAGCCTATCGCGAAAACGCACTGGAGAAATCCTCGCCGCGATCGTCGCGCTGATCGGCGCCGTCCGTTTGATCGCCGTTGCGACCGGCTGGCGTTCGGGCATCGACCAGTGGCTTTTCACCGGCGAGCTCATTGGCCTCGGCGAACCGGCCAGCCGCATAGCCACACGGACCGCGCTCAACTTTGTTCTCTCCGGTCTGGCGCTCCTGCTCCTTAATTTCCGCACCGCCCGCGGCCGCCGTCCCACCGAGTGGCTCTGCATCATCGCAAGCGTCATCGCGTTCCTTGCGCTGATCGGTTACTCCTACGGGCTCTTCCTTTACTACAAAGCGCCGGACTTCGTCCCGATGTCGCTGCCCGGCGCAACCGCGTGTCTACTGCTCGCCATCGGCACCCTCCTCGCTCGGCCGCGCGAGGGAATGATGCGCGTCATCACTAGTGACACGCCGGCCGGCGTGCTGTTGCGCCTGCTTTTGCCGCTGGCTGTCTTCCTGCCGGTGCTGCTCGGCGCGCTTCGCTTCGCTGGAGAACAGGCCGGCTGGTATTCCACACGTGCAGGCGTCGCCCTCTTTACGACCGCGTTCCTGATTCTGTTCTTCGCCGCGATCATTTGGACGACGCGACTGCTTTTTCGCTCCGATCTCAAGCGCAAGGCGGCCGAGGAAAAGGTGCGCCTGGCCAATGCGGAGCTGGAACAACGTGTTGCCGATCGCACAGCCGAGTTGCACGCGCTCAATGCGGAGCTGATCGCGGCGGGCAAGACAAAGGACAACTTCCTCGCCGCGCTCTCGCACGAGCTGCGCACGCCATTGACTCCCGTTCTCATGTCCGCCGCTGCGCTCGAGCAGGAGCCACGCTTACACGCGGAATTCCGCGAGCAGCTCGCCATGATGCGGCGCAACATCGAGCTGGAGGCGCGCTTGATCGACGATCTCCTCGACCTGACACGCGTCGCCGGCGGCAAGCTCGAGCTGCACCTCGGCACCGCAAACATCCACCCGCTCCTTGAGCACACCGGAGAAATCGTCAAGAGCGAGGCGGCGGCAAAGTCGATTCACGTCCGCTTCGACCTACGCGCGCGTGACTTCAACGTCTCTGGCGACGCCGCGCGGCTGCACCAGGTGTTTTGGAATATTCTGAAGAACGCGATCAAGTTCACGCCGCAGAACGGAGAGGTCTCCGTTGAAACTTCGAACTTCGGCGAACAGGGCCTCCGCGTTGCAATCTGCGACAACGGTCTCGGCATCGATCCCGCAGTGTTGCCGAACATCTTCGCCGCCTTTGTTCAGGGCGAAATCGCACCCGGCCGCACGGCGTCCGGGCTCGGCCTCGGCATGGCAATCTCAAAGAAAATCGTCGAGCTGCATGGCGGCACGATCAATGCCGCGAGTGAAGGGCTCGGTCGCGGCGCGACCTTCACGGTCGAGCTCACGACCATTCCGTCTCTCGCGCACCCTGATCCGAGCACGGAACAAGCCTCCGCGCGCACCGCACGTGCCTATCGCCTGCTCGTGATCGAAGATCATCCGCCTACGCTCGAAGTGCTCGCGCGTTTGCTGCGCAAGGAAGGACACGATGTGACGACTGCGAGCAGCGTTGCCGAAGCGTTGGAAACCGCGGCGGACAATCACTTCGATCTCGTCATCAGCGACATCGGCCTGCCTGATGGCAACGGCATCGATCTGATGGTGCAGCTCACGCGCGACTATGGTCTGCGCGGCATCGCGCTAAGCGGCTACGGGATGGACGAAGACCTCGCGCGAACGAAACAAGCGGGGTTCGTCGCCCATCTCGTTAAGCCAATCAACTTCGAGCGCTTGAATCAGGTCCTGGAGCAATTCGGCCGCGCCGCCTGAACCTCATTCAGCGTCGCGACGATAAATCCGCGGCAGCGATTGCGTCCGCCGCTGGCGCGCGCGGCAGAGCGATCGTGAACACCGATCCCGCCCCGACTTCGCTCTCTACCGAAAGTTCGCCGCTCATTGCCTCGACCAATTCTCGACTGATCGCGAGCCCAAGGCCGACACCGCGCTGGCGCGAGTCGATCCGGTTGGGATCGACCTGCGCGAAAGCATCGAAAATGTGCTCGAGATGCTCTGAGGGAATGCCGCAGCCGGTATCGCGCACCGCGATACGGGTGAAGCGATCGTCCGCGCTGCATTCCATGCTGATGACGCCATCCGCGGCCGTAAATTTGATCGCGTTGGTGAGCAGATTGAGCAGGACCTGTTGAAGGCGGTCCGCGTTCGCGCGCAGGCTAAGGTCACTATCGCAGCCGATCCGCGTGTAACTGAGACGTGCCTCCGCCAGCTTCGGGATGACGAGCGTTTCCGCGCGGGCCAGCGCGGCGTCGACTGACACGGTTTCGAGTTTGATCTCGGTCGTGCCGCTCTCGAGTCGCGCAAAATCCAGAATGTCGTTCAAGAGGCGGACCAGTTCTTCGCTCGCGCCCTGCACCGCACGCAGGTCGCTGCGCTGCTCGGTATTCAGCGGGCCGCTTACTTCGTGCAGGAGCAAATCGCAGTAGCCCGCGATGGCCTGGAGTGGGGTGCGCAATTCGTGCGACATCATGGAAAGGAACTTCGCCTTCGCGTCCCTCGCCGCTTCGGCCGTGCGTTTCGCGTGCAGCAGTTCGTCCTCGTACTTCGACCGCTGCAGCATGCGGACGAAGACGCATTCGCTCCGCATCTCACCGTCGCGCTCACGGCGGATGGCGTTGGTCAAAACGGGAACGTCCGGCCCGCCGCGGCTGCGCATGGTCAGATAGATTTCCTCGGCCTCGCCCGTCAGCTTCAGCACGGGAAAAAAGTGCGTCTGGTAAAAGATCCGCGCGCCAACCGTAAGCAACGTCTCAAAGCGCTGACCTGCGAGTTCTTCCGGTGAGTAATTGAGGAGCGCAGCCAGCGTGCGGTTCACGGTGCGGATGATCCCCTCATCGTTAAACGCGAGGTAACCGCACGGCGCGTGATCGAGCAGCGGGTCCATGACCTTGCCTAACAAGTGGAGCTACGCCGCGCGCGCGCGTGCGAGGTAGTCGTTGATCAGCTCGATCGTCTCCGCCGGTGCGCTCATGTGCGGACAATGGCCGGTCGCTTTCATCATGCGGAAAGTGCTCTGCGGAATCTTACCCGCCAGCCATTCACCGACCGAAACGGGCGCGATCATGTCATCAGCGCATTGCATGATGAGCGCGGGCGCCTTGAGCTTCGGAAAGTCTTCGCGGTTATCCGAAAGAAAGG
>JALZAD010000384.1 GCA_030948555.1 Verrucomicrobiota bacterium
CCGGTACTCCAAAAAAGTCGACAGTCGTAGCGGCCGTCGCGACGAGACGGTCTTGAGCCAGGATCACTGCCCCACCGTCACGTAGTGTTTGTAAAATCCGGCGCGTAATACTGCGATCAACCGGCACAATGCTGACGTGCTCTTGCCGGCGCAGGGTATTCAATAGCATATGCACGGCTGGATTCGTCATCTGTTCGACCACGACCAGCATCTGAATATCAAGCGCCCGCGCTACGGGCTCGAATGCGAGCGAGTAGTTGCCAGAATGGAGCGTCACACCTAGTAGTCCTTTACCCAGCGCCATCGCGTGCCGGGCATTTGCCAGTCCTTCGATCTCATACATGGCATCAAGTTGTTGTGAACTGATACGATCCGCCCGTAGCAGATCATAGTAATTCTTAAGCAGATGTATAATCACGCCCCGTGCCAATGCGCCAATCTCTCGCCTAGTAGCATGGGGACGTACATGCTCCATGTTGGCCTTGATCGCCGGCCAAGCCGGCAGGTAAGGTGCCAGCACCGCCATACCTTCGCATAACCGGTACGCGAGGCGGGGCGGGACGTGAGGTAAAACGTGGGTCAGCAGGCGTAGTGATCTACCGGCATCTAGCATAGCATACGGGACGTATGCTGCCGCTCACGCGGGTTTACATACGTCCCATTGTCCTTTTAGCGTTCGACCTCGCCGCGGATAAATGCCTCGGTGCGAGTGCGTGCCTCGGCATCGGTATATTGCTCTGGCGGTGTCTTCATTAAGTACGACGAGGGACTAGATAATGCGCCCCCAACGCCACGGTCCAACGCCAACTTTGCACAACGAATCGCATCGATCACAACGCCGGCCGAGTTCGGCGAATCCCAAACCTCCATCTTCATCTCGCAGTTGAGCGGCACGTTCCCGAACGTCGTGCCTTCCATTCGGATGTAGCACCACTTGCGATCGGTCAACCACGGCACGTAATCGCTCGGGCCGACGTGCACATCTTTCGCGGGCAAGGCGTGGCCGAGCTGGCTCGTGACCGCCTGCGTCTTCGAGATCTTTTTCGACTCGAGACGATCCCGCTCGAGCATGTTCAGGAAATCGGTGTTGCCGCCGAAGTTGAGCTGGTAGGTGCGATCGAGACGCACGCCGCGCTCGCGGAACAGATTCGTCAGCACGCGATGCGCGATCGTTGCGCCAACTTGCGACTTAATGTCGTCACCGATGATCGGCAGCTTCCGTTCCTCGAATCGGCGCTGCCAATAGGGCTGCGAGGCAATGAAGACCGGCACGCAATTGATGAAGGCGCAGCCGGCGTCGAGGATCTGCTCGACATACCATTTCGTCGCCATCTCCGAGCCGACCGGCAGATATGAGATGACGACGTCGGTCTTCGTCTTCTTCAAGATTCCCACTATGTCATCGGTCGAAGCGGGTGACTTCTTGATCACCTTCTTCAGGTATTTGCCGAGGCCGTCGTGCGTCATGCCGCGATGTACTTTGACGCCGAGCGGCGGCACGTCCGCGAACTTGATCGTGTTGTTTGGCTCCGCCACGATCGCTTCGCTCAAGTCGCGACCGACCTTGGTCGACGCGATGTCGAACGCCGCGGTGAACTCGATATCGCGGATGTGATACCCGCCGAGAGCGACGTGCATGAGGCCGGGGACGAGATCGTCTTCGTTCGCGTTGCGGTAGAACTCGATGCCTTGCACAAGCGACGAGGCGCAGTTCCCCACTCCAATAATTCCCACGCGGATTTTATCTTTCATTCGTTAGGCCACAGTTGAGGTTTCCGCCTTCGAGCAGCGGCATTCATCTATATACGTTTCCAGCTCGGCCGCGCGATGTGCCGCAGTGTGCGCGGCTAACACTCGCGTGCGCGCACCCGCTCCGACCGCGCGCCGCTCAGCTTCCGGGAGCTCACGTAGAATCTCCAGCACATCTTCGGTGGTGCGCGCGACCAGAATCTCTTCGTGCGGGGTGAAGAGCTCGCTCAAGCCGGCCCATGCATCGCTGATGATCGGCGTTCCGCAGGCCGCGGCTTCGAAGAGACGGACGCTCGGCGAGTAGCCGGCGCGGATCATGTCGGCGCGCGTCACGTTCAAGGTAAAACTCTGCGCGTTATAGAAGCCGCGATGGAATTTTGGCTCGAGATGGACGATTTGCTCGACGTTCTCCGGCCAGTGCATCGTGTCGGGATACATCGGCCCGGCCACGACGAACTTCTCGTTAGGCAATAGCGTGGCTGGTTTGCTGAGGAATGCGTCAACCGTCGGCTGCCGATCGTCGCTGTAGGTGCCGAGGGAACCAAGCTTCCACTCGTTAGGCGTTTTTTTCTCCGGGAAGTAAAGCTCGGGGTCAACCGAGCAGTAGAGCGCGCGCGCCATGGGCGAGCCATACTCGCGCTCGATGCGGCGCAACGTCGGTCCGCCGGTAAATGAGAGATAGAGCGAGTAGCGCGGGATCAACTCGGGCGAGAGGTAATCGCACGTGCGGCCTGCGAGCTTGGCCAGCGTAACGGGCGTGTCGATGTCGTAGAACGCGGTCACACCTTCCGCGATGCTCGTGACCCATTCGCCCACCGCGATGCCTTCCGGCACATATGAGCCGACGATCACGCAATCGGCTTCGCGCACCAGCGCGGCAAACTTCCGCTTCAGCTCGGCGAGGCTGCGATAAAGATGGGTCGCGCCGAAGGGCGGCTCAGGGAGATCGCGGTTCTCCGCATACCAGGGCTGGTCGCGTTCTAGAAAGAGAACCTCGTGCCCGGACGCGGTGAGTTCACGGACTAACCCGCGATACGTCGTGGCGTGGCCATTACCCCACGAGGACGTGATCGAGAGACCGAGAATGACGATTTTCATTTGGCGTACGCACCCTCGAGGATCTGATCGAATTCCGCGGCGCGATGCGCGTAGGTGTGTCGCGCGAGCGCGCGCTTACAGGCCGCTTCGCCAATCTTTCGCGCGCGCTCCGGATCGATGTTCTGCACGTGCGCGGCCACTTCGCTGCCGTTGCGCGCCGAGAGGATTTCTGTCTCGGGCTCGAAGAAGAAATCGATGCCTTCCCAGTAGTCCGTGATGAGGCACGCGCCTGCGCCGGCCGCTTCGAAGACGCGCGTCGCGGGCGAGTAGCCGTAACGCGCCATGCTCGCGCGTGAGATGTTCAGCACCATCCGCGGCGTGCAGTTAAACGCATTGTGATCGGCGGTGTAGACGTGGCCGAGGTTGCGCACGTTCGGCGGCAGCGGGCGCGCGTCCCAGCCGATTCCGCCGAGGAGGAACTTCTCGTTAGGCAACTGCCCGGCGGCGCTCAGGAAAAAATCCTCCACGCGCGCCTCACGATCGGGAAGTCGGTGGCCGAGGAATCCCAGATCGGCTTCGAAGTTCGCGTTGGGCGGAACCGGATGATGCGTCTCCGGATCGAGGCCGTTGTAAATCGGAACGCAAAGTTGCGCGCCTAACGACTCGTAGCCGCGCACGACCGGCGGCCCGCCGCCATAAGTGAAGATGAAGTCGTAGCGCGGAATGCAGGCGCGGAATGCGTCCTCGGGATTCTGCTCGACCCGCTCGAGCGTCGCGGGCGCATCGACGTCGCAGAACACGATGTAATTGTCGGGCCGCTTGTACTCGAGCACGGCGGACTCGAGCAGCTCGTCGAACACGCCAATGCCGCTCGTCTTCACGATCATGTCCGCGCCGCGGGCCGCTTCCAGCGAACGCAGCGCCGCCTCTTCGGAGTTCTCGTAGACGACGACATCGGCCCAACTCGGCGGGTCCATATCCCGATGCTTCTGGCGATCGTACGCGTCCGGTTCGTAGACTGTGATGCGATGACCGCGATGGTGCAGCGCCTTGATCAGACCGCGATAATAGGTCGCCGCGCCGTTCCAGTAGGCGGAGAGCAAACTAGAAGGAAAGAACGCCATGTTCATCGGGCTTCTTCGTAGATCGCGAGCAGTTCGTCCACGCGATGTGCACAGGTGTGGCGCGCGGAAACGGTGGCGAGGCCGTGCTCCGCCAGCTCGCGCGCCATTTGTTTGTCTGCGAGCAAGGCGCGCAGGTGCTTCTTCATTTCGGCGCCGTTGCGCGCGACGAGATAATCTTCGCCGGGCGTGAAGAGATGCTCCGCGTCTTCCCATGGTGAACAGACGAGCGGAATCCCGCAGGCAAGCGCTTCGAAGGGACGGATCGTGGGAATGCCGCGGAGCGCTTCGACATATGGGCGCCGCGGCACGTGGACAGTGACTTTGTAGCGCGCGAACACTTCGGGCGCGCGGTAGTTAGGCAGCCAGCCGCCGTATTCAATGTCTGCACTGCGCAGCTGCTCGAGTGCGTTCTCCGGGTAACGGACGCCGAAGATCTTTGCTTTGAGACCGAGGCTTGCGACCGGCTCGATCAGGAACTCGCGCAGTTCAGCGCTTCGCTC
>JALZAD010000315.1 GCA_030948555.1 Verrucomicrobiota bacterium
TCCGGACCCGCGGCGGTGTAGAGTTGCAGCCCGATTTTGAAGAACGAAACCTCGCCCGCCAGGTCGTGCGTCAGGTCGAGTGCGTCCGCGGCCGTTGGCACGTCGAGCGCAATGATCAATCGGTCACGCGGCTGCATCTGGTTAGTTGTCATGCGTGGCGGTTTCTGCGGAGAGTGAAGTTATGCAGCTTCGTGCGCCTGCGAAGATCAATCTTTCCTTCCGCGTCCTCGGCCGCCGCGCGGATGGCTTTCACGACATCGAAACGTTGATGGCGCCGATCTCTTTGCATGACGTGCTGACGATCGAGCCTAACGAGTCAATTGAGTTCACGTGTGACGATCCATCGCTGCCGACCGGCGACGATAATCTGGTGGTGAAAGCCGCGCGGCTGTTCGGCCGTGGCGCGCGGATTCATCTGGAGAAGCGGATTCCGCACGGCGCAGGTCTCGGCGGAGGAAGCAGCGATGCAGCGAGCGTCCTGCTCGGGTTGAATCAAATTTACGGGACGAATTTACCGCGCGAAGCGCTCGCGAAGATGGCTGCGGAGATCGGCTCGGATGTGCCCTTCTTCATCTTTGAATCCGCGGCCAGGTGCAGTGGGCGAGGGGAATTGGTCGCGCCGACGCGGCTAACGAGTGCGATTCGGCTGCTGTTGCTCAAGCCCGCTTTCGGTGTGCCGACGCCATGGGCTTACAGTCGCTGGAGTCAATCGCGTGAACTGCCGGGCATCGACTACGCCGCGCAGGAGTTCGCCGGCCTGACGTTCGTAAACGATCTGGAGCGGCCGGTGTTCGAGAAATTCGTCTTCCTCGCCGAAGCGAAGAGATGGTTGCGCGCGCAGCCGGAAGTCGGTGCAGCGCTCATGTCCGGCTCGGGCTCGACGTTGCTCGCAGCCGTACGCGACGGCGCCGACGCGGAATCGTTAGGCGCGCGTGCTCGGGCTGAGCTGGACGAGGAGCTTTGGACCTGCGCGTGCGAAACGGCCTAACGAAAGCTACTCGCCCAGCTTTCGTTTGAGCACGGCGCGCGTGTATTCGCGATTCAGCTTTGCGATGAAACTCGCGCTGATTTCCGCCGGGCAAACTGCTTCGCACTCGTACGTGTTCGAGCAATTGCCGAAACCTTCCGCGTCCATTTGCGCGACCATGTCGAGGACGCGCTTTGTGCGCTCGGCCTTGCCCTGCGGCAGAAGCGCGAGATGCGCGACCTTCGCCGAGGTGAAGAGCATCGCCGAAGCATTCGGGCAGGCCGCGGCGCAGGCGCCGCAACCGATGCAAGCCGCTGCTTCCATCGCATGGTCGGCGTTCGGTTTCGGGACGGGAATCGAATTCGCCTCCGGCGCTGAACCGGTGCGGGCCGAGACGTAGCCACCGGCCTGCACAATGCGATCGAGCGCAGCGCGGCTCACCACGAGATCGCGCACGAGCGCGAATGGCTTCGCGCGGAATGGCTCGACCGTGATCGTGTCGCCGTCTTTGAAGCGGCGCATGTAAAGCTGGCAGGCTGCGCCGGGATGATCCGGGCCATGCGCTTCGCCATCGATCGTGAGCGAACACGTTCCGCAAATTCCTTCGCGGCAATCCGACTCAAACGCGATCGGCTCTTCGCCGCGCGTGACGAGTCCTTCGTTCACGATGTCGAGCATCTCGAGGAACGAAGCGTCCGGCGAAATATCGCGCGCTTCATAATCCATGAGCTTGCCCTTCGGCTCGTCCACTTTCTGGCGCCAGACGCGAAGCTTGAAGTTCATCGCACAAGTTCCTCTCGCGAGTCATCCCGAACGGAGCGTAGCGAAGTCGAGGGACCCCGCGGTCTAACGAATGATGTCCCCGTGTGCAAAACGCTCGACCCGCCACGGGGTCCTTCGACTCCGTTCCGCTGCGCTTCACTCCGCTCAGGATGACGAGCGCTTTTTTCGGGGCGCATCACTTGTAGCTCCTTTGCGTCAGCTCGACGGTTTCGAAGCGCAGTTCTTCGCGATGCAACTTCGGACGCTCGATCGTGCCGTTGCCCTGGATTTCCCACGCGAAAACCGCGGCGAAATTCTCGTCATCACGCAACGCTTCGCCGTCTGGTGTCTGGTGTTCTTCGCGAAAGTGGCCGCCGCAGGATTCGTCGCGCTGCAGCGCATCGATGCACATCAGCTCGGCAAATTCCATGTAGTCGGCGACGCGACCCGCGCGCTCGAGCGACTGGTTGTATTCCTCGCCGGTGCCCGGCACGCGCACGTTCTGCCAAAACTCTTCACGCAGCGCAGGGATGCGGGCGAGCGCTTCGCGCAAACCAGTCGCGTTTCGCGCCATCCCGCACTTGTCCCACATGAGCAAACCGAGCTCGCGATGGAATGACTCGACGCTGCGCGTGCCGTTCACATCGACCATGCGTTTGATACGCGCGCGCACGTCGGCTTCGGCTTGGCGGAACTCCGGATGATCAACGCTCGGCCGCTTGCCGATTTGTCCCGAAAGATAGATCGGCAGCGTGTAGGGCAGGACGAAGTAGCCGTCGGCGAGGCCCTGCATGAGCGCGCTCGCGCCGAGTCGATTCGCGCCGTGATCGGAGAAGTTCGCTTCGCCGATGACGTGCAGGCCGGGGACATTGCTCATCAAATTATAGTCAACCCAGAGCCCGCCCATCGTGTAATGCACGGCCGGGTAGATGCGCATCGGCTGCTGGTAGGCATTCTCGCCGGTGATCTTTTCGTAGATGTCGAAGAGGTTGCCGTAGCGCTCGCGGATCGTCTTCTCGCCAAGACGACCGATCGCGTCCGCAAAGTCGAGGAAGACGCCGCGCCCGCCCGGGCCAACGCCGCGGCCATCGTCGCAAGCTTCCTTTGCGGCGCGTGAGGCGATGTCGCGGGGCGAAAGATTACCGAAGCTCGGGTACTTTCGTTCGAGGTAATAGTCGCGCTCCGCTTCGGGAATTTCGCCTGCCTTGCGCTGCTCGCCCTGCTTCTTCGGCACCCAGACGCGGCCGTCATTGCGCAGCGACTCGGACATCAAGGTCAGCTTCGATTGATACGCGCCGCTGACCGGGATGCAGGTCGGATGGATTTGCGTGTAGCAGGGATTCGCGAAGAGCGCGCCCTTCTTGTAGGCGCGGTATGTGGCGGTGACGTTTGAGCCGCGCGCGTTGGTGGAAAGATAGAAGACGTTGCCGTAACCACCGGTCGCGAGCACGACCGCATCGGCCACGTGCGCCTCGATTTTGCCGGTGACCAGATTGCGCGTGATGATGCCTTTCGCGTGTCCCTCAACGAGCACAACATCGAGCAACTCGGTGTGCGGATACATCAGGACGGAGCCAGCATCGATTTGCCTACAAAGCGCCTGATACGCGCCTAACAAAAGCTGCTGGCCGGTCTGCCCGCGCGCGTAGAAGGTGCGCGAAACCTGCGCGCCGCCGAAGGAACGATTAGCGAGCAATCCGCCGTACTCGCGCGCGAACGGCACCCCCTGCTCGACGCACTGGTCGATGATTAAATTGCTGACCTCCGCGAGGCGATAGACGTTCGCTTCGCGCGAGCGAAAATCGCCGCCTTTGATCGTGTCGTAGAACAGTCGAAAGATGCTGTCGCCGTCGTTCTGATAATTTTTTGCGGCGTTGATGCCGCCTTGCGCGGCGATGCTGTGGGCCCGCCGCGGCGAGTCCTGAAAGCAGAAGCACTTCACCTTGTAACCCTGCTCGCCGAGCGTCGCCGCGGCTGATCCGCCGGCCAGTCCGCTGCCGACGACGATCACTTCGAGCTTGCGCCGATTCGCCGGACTAACGAGCCGTGCATGGTCCTTGTAATCGGTCCACTTTCGCTCCAGCGGGCCGCTTGGAACTTTCGAATCGAACGTGCCGATCATAGCGCTTGCGCCGGCTTCACGACGCCGAGCAGACATGCGATCGGGATCGAGCAGTAGCCGAGGAAAATGAGCCACGCGAAGACGCGACCCCACCAGGCGAGGCGCGGATTGAGGCGTTTGTCGTTCAGGCCTAACGACTGAAAAAAGCTCGATGCGCCATGGGTCAGATGAAGCATGAGAAGGAACATCGAAAGAAGATAAAACGCGGAGACGATCGGATTGCGAAAGCCGTAGACCATCATCGAGAAAACGTCGTGACGGTTGAGCGCGTCCGGCTTCAGGGCGCGCAAATGTGGATCGGCCACGACGAGGGTGAAGTGCGCGAGGTGATAGAAGATGAAGGCGAGCACAACCAGCCCGCTGAGCCACATGTAACGCGAAGCGAAGGTCGCTTTGACGTAATGTTTCTCCGCATAGCGAGCTGGCCGCGCGCGGCGGTTATCGATCGCCAGCCGGATCGTGTAATAGATGTGCGCGATCACGGTCACGAGCAGGAATGCGCGGATTGCCCAGAGGATCGGGCCGAGGCTCTGGAGATGCTCGGCGTAGCTGTTGATCCAGTCCGGCCCGAGGAAAATCTGCAAGTTGCCGAGTAGATGCCCGATGATGAAGCCGAGCAAAATCAGCCCGCTGACGGCGACGATGATTTTCCGCCCGACCGAAGTGCGGTGGAAGGCGGAAAGGCGGTTCACAATGACAGTTCGTTAGCCGCCGTGGCGCGGATGGGGCGAAACTAAAAGGCGCGCTCGAACAGGTCAAGGTGCGGACGGAAGCGCGCGGTTCACTTCTGCGGAAAAGGCGATACGATTCGCGACGCGATGATCCGTTTGCCGCAGATTTTCCGGGGCCCGGAGCAACCGGCCACTCCGCCGAAGCCCGATTTTTTTGACGTCTACCATCTGCCCACGATGGAGGCGGTGAGCGATCGCCAGGGGCAGTCGTTAGGCGACTGGGGCGCGGAGGTGGCAGATGATGTCGCGACTGCGCCGCGCTTAATCCTTGGGCTGCTGCGCGTCGATCGCGCATTGCGCCGCCGGTTTCCCGACGCGGTCTCCGGGCACGACACGGACTTTCGCGAATGGCTGCTCAAGCATTGCGTGAGCGAGTTGAAGCTGACGCCGACGCAGGTGGCGAATGTGGCCGCTGCGCTGGTCGAAGATCCGGGCGGGCCGGTGCGCGAATATTTTCTTCACTCACCGGAATTGCAGACGCGCTATCCGCTTGGCTTGCTGCCGATGGGGCAGAAACGTTTTGTGAAGTGGCTGGTCGGTAAGGGACGCGATCAGCATGAGTTTTCGGACGAGCAGGTGCTTTGGTTTCTCCACGCCTCGCGTTCTTACCTGTCGAAATACATCGCGCTGACCTACGCAATTAGTCCCGAGTGGCAGGAACGTTTTCCGCAACCCGACCCGGACGGGAAGCAGCTGCTGCGCTGGTTGCGTGCGGAGTTCCCGAAGTTCGCGGCGCTACGTCGCGTGGCGGAAGTGAAGCTGCCGAGCGCTCGGATTGAGCACGTGCTTACGGGCGTGAATGTGTTGAGTCACTTCTGCTATGCCTCCGGCATTCAGGAAGCGGGTTTGCAGGCGAAGTCCGCGCTGGAGCTCGCGCGGCTGAAGACGTCGTGTCGCGACGTTCCGACCGGCGTACGGACGACGCTTCTGCCTCGTGAAGACTGGCTCGGCTTCGAGCGTTATCCGGTCACGATCACGAACGTCGCGCCGGAGCCGCATTTCGAGAGCCGCTACCAGCGCGCCGGCCTTCTGCCGCGCAAAGATGCGCTCACCGTCGCCTACTGGGCCTGGGAACTAGACGTCGTGCCTAACGAGTGGATGAAGTTCGACTCGAGCATCGCGGAGGTTTGGACGCCCACGCCGTTTGTCGCGGAGTCGATGCGCAAGACGCTGAAGGTGCCGATTCACGACATGCTGCCGCCGGTGCGCCTCGGTGAAGTAGATCCGGTCCGGCGTGAAGAATTCAAGCTGTCCCGCGAGACGTGCGTGTTCCTGTTCATGTTCGACATGTGCAGCGATTTTCGCCGGAAGAATCCGCTCGCCGTGATGCGCGCTTTTCGGCAGGCATTCACGCAATCAGACGACGTCGGGTTGATCATTAAGCTAGTCCGCGGCGCTACCGATCCTGAAAACCTGAAGCGCTTGCGCGATGCGGACGACGGCACTCAAATGTTCATGATCGATGAGTTCACGACGCGCGCGCGCGCTTACGGTTACATCGCGATGAGCGATTGCGTGGTGTCGCTGCATCGTTCGGAAGGCTTCGGCCTGCTCATGGCGGAAGCGATGTTGCTCGGCAAGCCGGTCATCGCCACGAACTACTCGGGAAACACGGCGTTCATGGATCGCGAGAACAGCCTGCTTGTGGACTACGAGATGACTACGATCGAGGAAAGCGGCGCGATTTATAAGGCAGGCAATCGCTGGGCCGAGCCGTCAGTCGGGCACGCGGCGAAGCTGATGCGGCAGGTCTACGAGGGTCGCGAGGCAGCGAAGGCGCTCGGCGCGCGCGCGAAAGCGGATGCGGAGCAGTTGCTTTCGCCACAAGCCGCGGGCGAGCGGATGAAGGCGCGGTTGATGGAACTCTGGCGGAAGAACAACGCCTAGTCATCTCGACGCCGCTCGGGATGACGTGAAAGTTTATTATTTGCTGCCGGGTTTCACCGCCAACGTGCCAGCTAGATCCGGCGGCAACTTGTCCGCTTCGAAGGTCTCGACGTTCATCTCGACCAGGCTGACGAACGGGCAGCCGAAGTCCGGGCGATTGCCGCCGCTGCGATCGACAATCACGCCGACCGCTGCGACCACGCCTCCGTGTGCACGCACGATGTCGACCGTCTCCTGAACGCGACCGCCGCGCGTCACGACATCTTCGGCGACGACGAACCTCTCGTTAGGCGCAATCTGGAATCCGCGGCGCAGGACGAGGTCGCCCGCATCTTTCTCGGCAAAGATATGCCGCTTGCCTAACGAGCGGCCAACTTCCTGGCCAACGACAATTCCACCAAGCGCGGGCGAGATCACGGCATCGCACTCGATCGCGCGCAGTTTATCCGCGAGCCGGCCGCAAACATCCGCCGCGACGTCCGTGTATTGCAGCAACAGGGCGCACTGAAAGAACTGCCGGCTGTGCAAGCCGCTCCGCAGCACGAAGTGGCCGTCGAGCAGCGCGCCTGTTTTGCGAAAGAGCGAGAGGAGGTCGTCCACTATTCGTCGACGTCGACCGAGAGCTGACCACCGGCAGGCTTCTGATCGGAAAGTGCGATGCATTCGATTTCCACGCGCGCTCCTTTGGGCAACGCCGCGACCGCGACGGTCGAACGCGCGGGAGGCTGATCCGGGAAGTAGCTGCCGTAGACCTCGTTCACTTTTGCGAAATCATCCATGCTGGTGAGGAAGATCGTCGTCTTGATGATGTGGCCCATGGTCAAATTTTCCGCGGCGAGGACCGCGGTCAGGTTTTCCATGACGCGCTTCGCCTGCGCCGAGATATCGCCTTCCACAATGTTTCCCGTTTGTGGATCGAGAGGGATCTGGCCGGAGGTGAAGACGAACTGGCCGACGCGGATGGCTTGTGAATATGGCCCGATCGCGGCGGGTGCCTGATTGGTGGAGACGATCTTCTTCATCGCGCGAGCTTAGGTGGAAAACGACGGCAGACAAACTGGCGCTGCGAAGTCGCTGCGTCGCGCCGACGTGTCGCAGCTCAGCAACTTTAATTCATCCGCCGCACCATGGAAGCGCGTCGGCGAGAGCGCACATTGCGACGGGCGTGAAACTCGCTGATATTGCGCGCTCATGGTTGGCTGGGTTTTAAAGAAGGTCCTCGGATCAAAGAATCAGCGCGAGATCAAGCGCATGGCGCCGCTGGTCCGTCGTATTAACGAGCTGGACGAGCAGTTCAAGTCGCTTACGGACGACGAGTTGCGCGCGAAAACGGCTCAATGGCAGGCGGAGCTGAAGGCGATCGACGACGCGGACGAACGCTGGCGCAAGCTGGACGAAATCCTGCCCGAAGCTTTCGCCGTCGTGAAGAACGGCGCGCGCCGTCTTACCGCCCAGCAGTCGGAGTTCAGCGTCTGCGATCAGCCGATGACCTGGGCCATGGTGCACTTCGATGTGCAGCTGGTCGGCGGCATCACGTTACACCGCGGGCGCATCTCAGAGATGGCCACGGGTGAGGGCAAGACGCTGGTCGCGACTTTGCCGCTCTACTTAAATGCGCTCGCCGGCCGCGGCGCGCACCTCGTGACGGTGAATGATTACCTCGCCCGCCGCGACGCGGAATGGATGGGGCAACTCTACGGTTTTCTCGGCCTGACCTGCGGCGTGATTCAGCACGATCAGCCACCGGACCTGCGTCGCGAGCAGTACGCGATGGACATCACCTACGGGACGAACTCCGAGTTCGGCTTCGATTACCTGCGCGACAACGGCATGGCCACGACGCGCGAGCAGCAGGTCCAGCGCGGCTATAACTACGCAATCGTCGACGAGGTTGATTCCATCCTGATTGATGAAG
The DNA here is from genome assembly GCA_030948555.1 of Verrucomicrobiota bacterium. GTDB lineage: Bacteria > Verrucomicrobiota > Verrucomicrobiia > Chthoniobacterales > UBA10450 > JACCTI01. Next base: position 8,385 of record JALZAD010000315.1, read on the forward strand.
CGCGCACGCCGTTGATTATCAGCGGACCGGCCACGGTCTCGACGCATCAGTACGACAAGTGGAAACCGATTACCGAGCAGCTCGTTCGCAAACAGAACATGCTCGTGAACCGCTTCGCGAGTGAGGCGAAGGAAGCGTTCGAGCGGGGCGACGTCGAAGCGGGCGGCTTGCTCATGTTCAAGGTGAAGCTCGGCCAGCCGCGCAACAAACCGCTCCTCCGCATGATGGAGGATCCGGAGAAACGCAGGGCGATCGATAAAGCAGAGCTCTCGTTTTATTCCGACTCGCGGAAGGACGAACTCTTCGCGCTGAAGGAAGAGCTCTTCTTCACGATCGACGAGAAGTCTAACGAGTCAGATCTTTCCGAGCAGGGACGCGCATTCCTGAATCCTGATGATCCTGATGCGTTCGTTCTGCCGGATCTGATCAGCGAGTTCACCGACATCGACCTGAACCGCACGCTTTCCGACGAAGAGAAGGAACGGATGAAGGTCGAGCGTCAGCAGCATTGCGATGCGCAAGGCGAACGCATCCATAACATCTCGCAGCTCCTCCGCGCCTACTGCTTGTTCGAGAAGGACGTGCAGTATGTGATTGAGGAGAACAAGGTCGTCATCGTCGACGAATACACCGGCCGTAAAATGCCGGGACGCCGCTGGAGCGACGGCTTGCACCAGGCGGTCGAAGCGAAGGAAGGCGTGCAGATCGATCGCGAGACACAGACGCTCGCGACGATCACGATCCAGAATTACTTCCGCCTCTATCAAAAGCTCGCCGGCATGACCGGCACGGCCGAAACGGAAGCGGCCGAGTTCCACGACATCTACAAGCTGGACGTCAACTCGATCCCGACGAATCGGCCGATTGCGCGTCTCGATGCGAACGACCGCATCTACAAAACGCGTCGCGAAAAATACAACGCGGTTATCAATGAGATCAAAGAGCGCCACGCGAAGCAGCAGCCGGTGCTCGTCGGCACGGTGAGCGTGGAAGCGTCCGAATTGCTCAGCCGAATGCTGAAGCGCGAGAAGGTTCCGCACAACGTGCTGAACGCAAAATATCACCGTCAGGAAGCGGAGATCGTGCAGCGCGCTGGGCAGGCGGGGACGGTGACGATTTCGACCAACATGGCCGGCCGCGGCACCGACATTAAGCTTGGCCAGGGCGTCGCGGACGTGGGTGGACTTTTCGTCATCGGCACGGAGCGCCACGAATCGCGGCGCATCGATCGGCAGCTGCGTGGACGTTGCGCGCGCCAGGGAGATCCGGGCGGTTCGCGGTTCTACGTTAGCTTCGAAGACGACCTGATGCGCAACTTCGGCGCCGCGGATCGCATGACCAAGATCATGGAGCGCTTCGGCCTCGAGGAAGGCCAGGAGCTCGAGCATCCGTGGCTGAACAAGTCGGTCGAGACCGCGCAGAAACGCGTCGAACAACGCAATTATCTCGCGCGCAAACGCACGCTCGATTTCGACGACGTGATGAACAATCAGCGCGAGGTGGTCTACACCTATCGCAACGACACGATTGACTCCGATGAGCCGCGCAAGCTGATCTACGAAGTCATCGACGAAGCGGTGCCGGCGAAGGTGACGGAACATTTGGAGTCTGGCGATGGCGAGGAACCGAATTACGCCAGTTTGTTGAACTGGGTGAACACCACGTTCCCGCTCGGCCTAACGAGTGAAAAAGCGCAGTTCGGTACGCGGACAACGGAGGAAAACGCGCGCTTCCTGATTGAGAAAATCAAGGATGCTTACGAGCGGAAATCATCGCACGAAGAGCCCACGGCGGTGAAGAGCCTGGAGC
>JALZAD010000406.1 GCA_030948555.1 Verrucomicrobiota bacterium
TCAGCCGGTCTCGATCCCGTGATCAGCTCAGTGATCGACGAGTTGATCATCAGCCTGACCGAGCAATCGAAAGTGACCTCCGTCATCGTGACGCACGAGATGGACAGCGCTTTCCGGATTGGCACGAAAATGGCAATGCTCTACCAGGGCAAGATCATCGAGATGGCGGAGACGGAAGAGTTTAAGCGATCCTCAAACCCGGTGGTGCAGCAGTTTTTGAGCGGCAGTACGGAAGGCCCGATTTTGGAAGGAAGCGACGATGCAATTGCGGCGAAATGAAATCCTGACCGGCATTCTTGTCGTCGTCACGGTCCTGGTTTTGACGGGCGTCCTCATCCTGCTCGGCGCGCCCGGATTGTTCCGGCCGCTCGTCACCTACCGCATCTATATGGACAATGCGGCGGGAATAAAACTCGGCGCGCCTGTCCTGCTCGCGGGCCGCAAGATCGGGCAGGTCGACAGCCTCTATTCGCCGATCTCGAAACAGGAAGCCGCAACCGCGGAGGAACTCGCCTCGGCGATTCGCGGGCCAACCGAGCCGAATACGCCGCCTGCGTTGAAGCCGCGGTATGAGGCGCGCATCGACGTGCGGGTCGATAAAAAAGCGATCGTTTACAAGGACGCGCACACGCGCCTGATCACGCTCGGATTGCTCGGCGAAACGGCGATCGATATTACCCAGGGCAGCGAAGAGGCGGGACGTGCGGGGGATCAGCAGACGTTCGCCGGTGAGCGCGTACCGGAATTCGGCGAGACCATCGCGAAGGTCATCGACATCATCCAGCCGGTGGCGAAGGAAGCGACCGCGACGCTGAAGGAACTCCAGACGACCGCGGCCAACCTCGGCAAGATCACGGACGAAAGCTCCCAGTTGAACATGGCCATCGCGCAGATGCGCACCTTCGCGGAAAACCTCACCGGAATGACGGCGAGCGACAGTCCATTGCAGCTCGCGCTCAAGAACGTGGAGACGATCAGCACGAACCTGAACAAGATCAGCACTGACATCACGAGCAACAACAACATCCAGGTCACGCTGGCGAACTTCCGCGATTCGTCTGAGCAGTTGAAGTCGACCTTGCACTCGTTAGGCCCGGAGCTGACCGCGACAGTTGGCAACGTGAAGGAGCTGACCGACACGGTGAAGCGCCAGCCCTGGCGGCTGGTTTGGCCGAGCACAAAAAAGTATCCGGACGACGCGCAGCCGGCGCGTGACCGAGCTGAATCGGCTCCGCCGCGTGCGCCGAAGAAGCCGCGCACCACCGCCACGTCTTCGTCGCGTCGCCGTGACGTGATCTACACGGGCGAGTAACCGCTCAGGCGGCTTTCTTCACTTCCGACAGGCGCGCCTGCAGGAACTTCATGACCGCGAGTTCCACCGTTTGGAGGTCCTGCGCTTTTTGCTCGATCGCTTCCGCCGTCTGGCGGCGCAGGCCTTCGATCATGCTTCCGGTCATGTAAGTCTCGAGCACCGCGGGATGGACGTAGCATTTCCGGCAGACCGCCGGAGTGTTGCCGAGAATATGCGCTACCGCTTTGATCGCGGTGGTCACGTTCTTCTTCATCTCGCGCTGCGTCTCGCAGGGATTAACCGCGCTCAAGGCCACGGCCGCTAAAACGGTGCCCGCCCAGGTGCGGAAATCTTTCGCGGTGAAATCTTCGCCCGTGATTTCGCGGAGATAGTCATTCACGTCCTGCGACGTGATGTTGTGCACTGTGCCGTCATCGTCCTGAAAAGCGAAGAGGTCCTGGCCAGGTAGCTCCTGCACCTTCTTGACGATCCGAGCGAGCCGGCGATCAGCCACTTCGATGTTGTGCTCGACTCCGCTCTTCCCGCGAAAATTAAACCGCAGCTTCGTGCCGTTCACTTTCACGTGCTTGTTCCGCATCGTGGTCAGGCCATAGGAGTGGTTCGTCTTCGCGTACTCCTCGTTGCCCACGCGGATGAACGTCCGCTCCATGATCGAAACGATCGTCGCAAGAACCTTGTTCTTGGGCAGCCCGGTCAAAGCGAGATCTGCTTGCACGCGCTCGCGAATCTTCGGCAAGGCTGCGCCGAAGATCAGCATCTTCTCGTATTTCGTTTCGTCGCGGAACTCGCGAAACCTCTCGTGATAGCGATACTGCTTCCGACCACGCGCGTCGCGGCCGGTGGCTTGGATGTGGCCATTGGCTGACGAGCAAATCCACACGTCGGTCCATGCCGGAGGAATCCCGATGCGCCGGATGCGTAGAACGCGCGCTTCGTCCGTGATCGGCGCGCCCTTCCTGTCGAAGAACTCAAACTCGTCGCCCTTCTTCTTCCGCGTGTAGCCGGCCTGATCGTCGCTGACGTAGCGCAACCCCGCTTCCTCCGCCGCCTCCTTCGGATCGGTGACGATCTCGAGGTCAGCGATCTTTTCCTTTTCCTTTTCCAAAACGGCGCTCGTCGGCATGACACCTCATATACGCACGACAGACGCTGCGAGGCTGCAACGCCTCACGCACCCCACCATACGCCAGCCGTCATCCTGAGGCTGGCGAAGCGCGCCGAAGGACCTCACCCAGGGTGCAAGGCCTAACGAACGATCGAAGATGGTCCAAGAACCCTGTGCGAGGTCCTTCGCCGTCTTCGCGGCTCAGGATGACAGCGTGCGGAACGCTGTTAGCGGCGCGCAAGAAGGGGAAGCTAACAGCTTCCCCTTCAATTCATTTTGCCGCCGGTTACGCGCCGTAGCTCTTCGTGAATTTCTTCCGCGACTCGCCCTCGGTCGCCGCTCCGGCACTCGGTCCAGGCGCCGCTTCAGGCTCGCTGGCCGGCTGTGCCGCTGGTTCCGGGGCCGCCGCTTGAGGTGGCTCTGGTGCGGTCACACGTTCGGCCGCCCCTCCCCCGCTCTGCGAAACTTCGACAAACGCCATCTGCAGATTCACCAGCGTGTTCTTCAACACGCCGGCCTCTTCGTTGCTCAAGTTGCCGCGCGTCTTCTCCTCGATCATCGCCAGCTGGTCGATAAACATCCGCGCCAGCTCGAGGTTCACCTCGCCTTCGCCGGTCTGCGGATTTGGAATTTGCCCGAGAAAAAGCGCCGCGTTTTGCGCCTGCATCATGACGAACTCAATAAAGCGCTGCGTCATCTCACCGCTCTGCGTGGTCTTTTGAACTTCGGCCATACCTACTCCTCCTTCGCGGCTGATTTGCCCGACGGCCGCACCGTCGCGATCACGCAGGGCTGATCGAGAAAGTATTTCGCCGCGACGCGCTTTACGTCCTCGTCCCTGATTGCTTCCACTTCGGCTTCCAGCTTCAGGTAATGATCGAACCCGAGGCCGTAGAGCTCGTCCAGCGCCGCGGTGTAACCGAGCGTGTCGTTGCTCTGATTCGCGATCTGCTGTTGCCCGATAATTTTCTTTTTGCCGCGCTCCAGCTCATCACTCGTTAGGCCGTTGGCCGCGAGCTGGCGGATTTCGTCGAGCAACTCCTTCTTCACCGCGGCAAGTTTCTGCGGATCGGTCCCCAGGTAAAACGCGAACATCCCCGGCACGAGTCCCTGCAATTGCATCGAGCCGACGTAATACGCGAGGCCCATCTGCTCGCGGATGCGGATGAAGAATCGCGAGCCAAGATCGCTGCTCGCTTCGTCGATCAACTCGAGCACCGGCCGGTCTTTGCTGAACAAATCTGCGCCGCGGTAGCCGACCATCAGGACGGCCTGTGCCTTGTCGCGCTCCCTTTCCACTTCGATTGTCTTCGCGATCGGCGCGCTCGGCGCCGCTTTCTGCAACGCCAGCTCGCCCGGCTTCATGGTCGCGAGTGTTTGCTCGAAAAGCTGCGTCACTTCTTCTGCCGTGACGTTGCCGAAAGCGGAGATGACGCAGTTCCGCGCCACGACGTGACGATCGCGAAAGCGGATCAGATCATCCTGCGTCAACTTCGCGACCGCTTTGGCCGAGCCCTTGCCGCGCAAAGCGTAAGGATGATTCTTGAAGAGCGCGCCACGCAGGATGTTTCGCGCGACTGCGGTGAGGTGTTCCTCCTCGTCGCGAATCGCTGCCAGCTGCACTTCCTTTTCACGCGCGACCGCCTTCTCCGGCATCGTCGCGTTCAACAAAACATCGGCCAGCAACTCGCCAGCGAGACGCAGATCAGGCCGCGTGACCTCGAGTGAAACGCTGAAGCTGTTGTTGCCCGAATCGCTGCCGATGTGACCGCCCACAGATTCGATCGTGTCCGCAATCTGCTCCGCCGTGCGCGAGGTCGTTCCCTTCAGGAGCGTCTTCGCCATCAGGTGCGTGAGGCCGTTTGTCTCCGCCGTTTCGGCGAGGAGCCCGCCACGAAACACAGCCGTCATGGAGACCAGCGGCAATCGCGAATCTTCGCGAACGAGAAGCCGCAAGCCATTCGAGAGCTCGATCTTTTGGATCTGGCCCGCTTTCGCTTCCTGCATTGAGTCTCGCGTCGCGGTCAAGGAGCCCTGCGGATTTAGCGAGGTGATCGTCAGGTTTCCCGGCGTCAGGTATTCGTCCGCGACCCGCTGGATGTCGTCCGCCGTGACCCGCTGCACGGCCGCGAGGTAGTCGCGGGTGAAGTTCAGGTTCCGCGTCAGGAACCAGTTCGAGCCGAGATCCGATGCCTGGCCGCGCATCGTCGTCAGGGTCGAGAGGTGATGCGCGAGCGAAATCTTTTTTGCCTTCGCGATCTCGTCCGCGGTCACTCCGTTCGCGCGGATTTCCTCGATCATCTCCAGAATCATCTGCTGCGTCGCATCGCGTTTATCGGCTTCGGTCGTCGCTTCGACTCCGAGCAATCCCGGATCGCCCGGAGTGTAGGAATACGCCGAGACGCCGTAGGCCAGCCCGGCCTCTTCGCGCAGCCGTCGATACAACCGCGAGCTGCGGCCATCGCCCAGAACCGTCGAGAGAATATCCAGCGCGGGAACATCCGGATGGGTTAACGCAGGGATGTGCCACGAGAGCGAGAGGCGCGTCAGGTCAGTCGCGAACTCCTGATGCACTTCGCGGGTCCCGAGTTGCGTGGGTTCGGCGGGAATGAACACGGGTTTGAGCGGCCTCGCGGGATGATCCTTGAAGAACGCCTCGAGCTGCGCGCGAATCGCGTTCGTATCGACATCGCCCGCGATCACGAAGGTGATGTTGTTCGGCACGTAACGGCGCTTGTAGTACGCCGTGAGTTGCTCGTGCGTGACCGCGTTGAAGATGTCCATGAACCCGATCACGGGCAGCCGATACGGGTGCGTTTGGAACGCGGTCGCGAAGAGTAGTTGCCCGGCCATCCGATCCGGATCGTCGAAGCCCATCGCGAACTCGCGCCGGATGACCTCCTGCTCTTTTGCGTACTCCTCGATTGGCAGGATCGAGTTCATCATCGTGTCCGCGAGAACATCGATCGCGGTGCTCACGCCCGCCTTCGGAACATCGATCCAGTAAACCGTGCGATCGAAGGAGGTGTAGGCGTTGATGTATCCGCCGACGTCCTGCACCGCCTGCGCGATCTCATTTCCGCCGCGCGTCTTCGTGCCCTTGAAGAGCATGTGCTCAAGGAGGTGCGAGAGACCCGCGCCGAGCTGTTCGTCCTCGTTGATGCTGCCTGTCCCGCACCACGCCTGCACGCTCGCGACGGGCGCGCTGTGATCTTCCTGGACGATGACCGTGAGGCCGTTCGGCAATGTCGAAACCGTCGCCGAATGAGGCGGAAATGTGATCCCGCCTGAGCTCGCGGATTTCGCCGCGGGTGTCTGAACCCGCTCTGCCTTCGGCATCACGAAGCCTTCGGCGCGGGCAGCGCGGGCGGCAGTTGTTTCGGCGCGGCCGGCGCTTTCGTCGGCGCAAACGGTTTCAGGAAAACTTCGTTGAAGTCGTAGACGTTCTTGAAGTCCTCGATCGAATCTTCCTCCGTCTTCCCGAAGATTCCGGCGCCGATCAGGTTGAAAACCATGTGGCCGATATCTTCCGTTGAACCCAGGCCCCAGTAAGCGAGCACCGTCATCACCATCGGCCCAAATTCCTTCAGCGCGTATTGACGCACGCCTTCGAGCAACTCCGGCCCGGCGACATGACGCACCGGCGCGCCTTTGATTTTCTTCTGCTGCTTGGTCGTGAAATCGAGCGAGTCGCGCAAAAAGACGTAGGCGTCGCGGCTGTAACGCGGGTCAGTCGCGACGATCGAGTCGAGGGCTTCAGCAAATCCAATCTTCTGCATGTGGGTACGCCCCGATGATACGCGCCTGCGAAGTCAGCGGCAACTAATGCCGCCGCGCACCTCGTCAAAACTGCGCTTCCACCGCGTCGAGATAAACTGAGATCGCGTCGTGGCGATGATGTTCGCGTTCCGCGGTGAGCTCGGCGGCCTTCATGTATTCACGAAATGCGCCGCTCGCCCGGTGTGCTTGCGTGGCCTCAAACCAGTTCATGTAGTCGCCAATCGCGCTCATTCGGCGCGCCAGATGTTCGCGGGTGGCGCGGAGTTCGGCGAGGCGGGCGGGCAGGCGCTTCGTCTTGCCGTGCGCAAGCTCGACCACGATCTTGTCGTACTCGGCAATGATCGGCCGGTAGAGCGGGTTCGATCGACCGGACAGAAGCAGCAGTTGCTCGCGGACCTGCTTGAGCGCGGCGGCAGCGGCACGGACCCGCACGAACTGCGGGAATTCTTCGAGGGTGTATGCCGCGATCGCGTGATCCTTTTCGCGGAGCTCAACGTGCATAATTCGCGTCAGCTCCTGCTCCGTTTCGTCCGAGCTCAACAGGCGATAGCGCTCACTCGCCGCGACACGCGCGACGGTCAGCGTCCATTCTTTTTGCATCTGGTCCGCGCTCTCTCCGAATCGCGGGAAGTGCGCGCGGAATTCGGCGACCGGATCATTGGACGCACGCGGCAGTTCCGAGACGAAGCGCGCCAGACGTCGCGCGCCTTCCGGCGAGTCGGTCAGGGCGGCAACGAGCGCGGCGGAATAAGCGCGGTAAAGCGCACGCGAGGGTGAATCAAGGAGGTCTGGCCGCTGGCGCAGAAGCTGGTCTAACGAGACGATGTTTCCGCTTTCGACTGGCGCCCGCAGCGCGCCGACGACTCCCGCCGGACTGCGATCTGGCCCGAGCGCGAGCGTGCCCTCGAGCAACCAATCCGGCGGTTCGACATACGGCGTTCCGGCGGGCGTTTCCGGAGCCGCGCGATACATCATTTCCAGGTAAACTGCGCGAAGCAGTTCACGCTCGACGGCGGGCCCGCTCACCTCTGCGTCGATGCTTAAGTCGAGCTGCAACTTCAGGCCGAAACCGGTTTGGCTGAACGAGAGCCGCGCCCGCGGCAGCTCCGGCCGCTCGGCTTGCGGTAGCTGCGCGTTAACGATGATCGGCGTCTTCCACGCGTCCGACTCGCCGAGCAACTTCAGCGCGGCTCGTTTCGTTTGTTCTGCGAGATCGCACATTGCGCCGCGGAGTTGAGCGTCCGCTCCGTAAACGATGAACTGACGCGACGTGCTCACGCTGCGTGGGGGGGTCGCGGATCGCGCGAGATTCGCGATGGCGCAGAACGCAATGAAGCCGGCAATCCAAGTTTTCATCGCGGCCGGAACGTAGCGATCGCGGGGCGTAATGACGAGCGGCGAAATCTTGTGGCTCGATGACAAAAGCGCACGTTTTCCGAAAAAGCGGGGTAACATAAAGCGTCGAAGAAAGGACGAATATGAATCTCACATCGAAACTTATTTTGAGCTGCGTCGCGATCGGCGGACTAGCGCTTTCACCCGCGCAAGTTGATGCCGCGGGACGCGGAAGTGCGGCTGCGGGCGCAGGTGCGCATTTCAACAATGCCATGGCGCGAGTCAGTGCAGCCGGCGGTGCGCGGCCTGTCATGAGCCGCAACGCTCCGTCTGCGAACGCAGGCCGGTTCGCCGGCCGGCAGTGGAACGGCAACGGATCAGGACATTGGAGCGGCAACGGCAATGGCCACTGGCGCGACGGAAATCACAACTGGCATCACCGCGGTCGCTACTACCCGCGTTACTACGGCTACTATCCATACTGGGATTACGGCTTCGGCTATCCCTACTACGGCCTGTCGACCAGCCTCTACTACGATGGCTACGGATACGGTGACAACGGTTACGGCTACGAGCGCAATCGCTCAGGTAATCTCGTCGCCGGCGTGCAACAACGGCTCGCTCGCGCCGGTTATTATCGTGGCGAAATCGATGGCGTGATCGGCAGCGGGACGCGTCGCGCAATTCGCAGTTACGAGCGTTCCCACGGTCTGCCAGTCGACGGGCGAATCGACGGCGAGTTGCTCGGCCGTCTCGGTCTTAGCTAACGCTGCGGATCAACCGCGGTGCGCGGGCAGTTACGGCTGCGCCGCGCGCCGGGAGATCACGATCGTCTGCGGATGCAGCTCGAGCCCGCCGAGTTTCGCGATCGACTTGCGCTCGCGCTCCACGACTCCTCGGACATCCGCGAAAAGCAGATCGCTCGCTTGCATGAGCATCGGGTGGATCGGTAAGCGACCGATCGCACCGCCGAGGCACTTCGCTCTCATTGCGCCGTTCTGCACAGTCGGTGCGAACACTACGCTGGTGGAGAGCGGCCAGCCATAGAGCGAACGCTGCACCGTCGCACGGCATTTGCCTTCCTCGAACTGCACCGCCGCGCCGTCGAAGTTCAGGTATTTGCTCAAGGTCGAGCGTTTGCTCTTCAAGGCGGACGCGAGGTACGCGTTCACCTGGCTCTCCGAGTACGTGAGCGGACCGACTCGCGCATCCATCTCCGCGTTGCTCAAATCGAGGCTGATCTGCGGCGGGAAAGAGTCGGGCGAAAGCTTCGCTGCCGGCATGTCGGCGCTGCGCAGCATTTGCACGAGCGCAGCGATAAACAGCGCGCCCAGGATCAGCTTAGCACCGTTAAAAAACATCCGGTGCAGCCGCGCGCGGCGGGCATCGAACATGCCCTGCAACCGCCGACGGGTGACCTGCGGGTCTTCCTCCTTCGATTTTACTTTCGCGAGCGCTGAGCGGTCGAGCCGCGCACCACAATCGTGGCAATAGATTCGCTCGGCTTCGTTTTCGCGCCGGCACTCCGGGCAGGCAAGTTTAACGGTCAGGGTAGCTGTCATTCGGCGGGTTTGGTTGTCTTCTCCGCAGGCTTAGCCGGAGCGGGCGAGCTGGCGCTCGAGTCCTTCGCGGCCGGCTTGTCGCCGCCGGAAGCTGGTGGCGCCTCTTTCTTCGCCCCCTCCTTGTAGTTGTTGCTGCGGTAATCAGTGATGTAGAACCCGGATCCCTTGAAGATGATTCCGGCTCCCGTTCCGAGCAGCCGCTTTACCGTCCCCTGACCCCACTCCGGGAGCTGGCATTTGTCCTTCGGGCACTCAGAGAACGCGTTGTCACGCATCGACTGAAAGGCGTCGAAGTTTTTCCCGCACTTTTCGCAGTGGTATTCGTAGGTCGGCATAAGCGACGCACCCTCTCAGGCGCGGTTGCTCCGTGTCAATTATGCCAAGCAGAATTCAAGCCCACTCCGGCGTGATACCTGCGGGTAAGTCGAGATTCGAGGCTGCGTTTCTTGACCTCGCCCCAGCGCGAGCGTACAGGGTGCGGCCCGTAAGTTTTATCAATATGTCACGCTCTTTTCTTCGCCTAACGAATGCAGCCATCGCCATGTCTGCCCTCTTTCTGCTCGCTTCGTGCGACGAAGATGCGCCCGGCGGCACCCAGTATCTCGGCGGTGTTTACGGGTCGGGAGCTGTCGCGTCGTCGGCCCCACAGGACACCGTTTCGTATTGGGACGGCGAGGGCGCGGAAGGCAAACCTTCGATCAAGATCAAGCTGAGCGAGCAGCGCGCTTATTTTTACAAAGGCGGCAAGCTGGTCGGCATTTCGCAGCTCTCCACCGGACGTGAAGGCCTCACCACGCCGAGCGGCAGCTTCAGCATTACCCAGAAGGACAAGGAGCACGTCTCGAGCAAGTACGGCGATTACGTCGACAGCACGGACAACGTGGTCGTGCCGAACGTCGATGTGACCAAAGATCCAAAGCCGCCGGGCACGCATTTCAAAGGCGCGCCGATGCCTTACTTTATGCGCATCGTCGGCGGAGTTGGCATGCACGCCGGCTACCTGCCGGGTTACCCCGCGTCGCACGGCTGCATCCGCATGCCGGAGTTCATGGCGGAGAACTTTTTTAATAGCGTCTCCAGCGGCACGCCGGTCTCGATCACAAACTAACCAGAGCTCCGCGACGCGGCTCCCCTCTTGCAGGACAGCGCCGCGCACGAGATGGTCGCTGCGCTCCGCATGATCATCGTCACTCAACCGAACGCCACCGAAGAGCAGATCGAAGAGATCGTCGCGCGGGTCGAGGAGTTCGGGCTGGAAGCGGAAGTAAACCGCGAAGGCATGCGAGTGATCGTCGGCGTCTCGGGCGCGGGCGAGTTAGTGCGCGATCAGCGACTGTCCGCGATGTCCGGAGTCGAGGCGATCATTCCCGCCACGACGAATTACAAGCTCGCTTCCTTCGAGCGACGCGGCGCGGCCTCGAAGGTCGAGATATGCGGCGTGAGCATCGGCGGCGACGCCGCGGTCGCGCTAATCTGCGGCCCCTGCTCGGTCGAGAATCGCGAGCAAATGCTCTCGGTCGCGCGACGCGTCAAGGAGGCCGGCGCCCGCATTCTTCGCGGCGGCGCATTCAAGCCGCGAACATCGCCCTACACCTTCCAGGGTTTGCAGGAGGACGGTCTGCGCTTGCTTGCCGAAGCGCGCAACGAAACCGGGCTGCCGGTGATCACCGAGATCATGGATGCACGCGATCTTCCAATCATCGAACGTTATGCGGATTGCCTCCAGATCGGCGCGCGCAACATGCACAACTTCTCGCTCCTGAAGGAAGTCGGACGCAGTCATCTTCCGGTGCTGATCAAGCGCGGTTTCAGTGCCACGATCAACGAGCTGATCATGAGCGCCGAGTACGTTTTGAGTGGCGGGCAGGAGCACGTGCTCCTCTGCGAACGCGGCATCCGCACCTTCGAAACGGCGAGCCGTTACACTCTCGATTTGACTGCGGTGCCCATCCTCAAAGCGAAGACGCACCTCCCAGTCGTGGTTGATCCTGCGCATGCGGTTGGCTTGCGTGCGTTCATTCCGCAGATGTCGCTTGCCGCGATCGCCGCCGGCGCGGACGCGATCATGCTGGAAGTCCACGAATCGCCCGAATCCGCAAAATGCGACGGCGAGCAAGCACTCCTTCCCGAGACGCTGGGCAAGCTCTTCCCGCGTCTCCGCGCGGTCGCGAACGCCATCGGCCGCGATTTGTAGTGCTCGGCTAAATCGCCGAACGGTTGCCGGTGGAAGAATCCGGAGCGTCGCTCCTCGCGCACGTCGCGCATGCAGAACCAATCGCGGCAAGGCTCCGCGCCATTTTGGCGGCAGGGTTTCCCGTCGCGTTCTCGCATGTCACGGAAGCGGCGCAGGCGTTTCTCGTTGCGACGCTCGCGCGTGAAGTTCGGCAGACGCTCTGGATTTCCTGTCCAACCGTTCGGACGCAGGAGCTTCTCTATGAGTCGCTGCTGAACTGGGCGCCGACCGCGCTGTTCCTTCCGGAAGCGGAGTTCGCGGCCGTCGAAAACATTCTTCCGGATCCGGAGATCGCGGCCGAGCGGCTCGATTTATTGAAGCGGGTCTCATCGGAAGCCGGGCCGCATTTAGTTGTCGCGACGCGTGCTTCGCTGGATCAACCCGCGCCGAAACAGAAGGCGCTCGCCTCGGCCTCGCTGCGTTTGAAGCGGGGCCGCAAAGAAGCAATGGAGCGTCTGCTCGAGTCGTTAGGCAAGGCCGGTTACGACCGCGTGGCGCAAGTCACGACGCGCGGTCAGTTCGCGGTCCGAGGTGGAATTCTCGATCTCTTTTCGTGGCAGGCGCAGCTGCCGGTGCGCGCGGAATTTTTCGACGACGAGATCGAGTCGTTGCGCGAGTTCGACGTCGATACGCAGACTTCTGTGCGCAATCTGCAAGCGGTCGACATCTTGTTAGGCGCGCCGGATGAGCAGGCCGCGACGGTGCGCGATTATATCGCGAAGGATCATCTGCGCGTTGCGATCGAAGATGGCGACGGACAGATCCTGATCAGCGAAGGCGCGGTTTCAGATGATGCTGAAGAAGACTATGCCGGCGCGTTTCACGATGCGGATGTCGGCGATTTCGCCGTCGGTGATTTCACGGTCGCGGAAGCGAAGCGCGCGCAGTTTGCAGCGCGACTCACGCAGTGGAAGAGCGACGGCGCACGCGTCGTGATCTACTTCCAGACGGAAGGCGAGATCGAGCGCTTCCGCGAGATCATGTCGGCCGCGGATGGCGCGCTCGATGGCGTCGAACTGCTCGAAGGCACACTCGCCCGCGGGTTCACTTTTCCGGCCGGGAATCTCGTCGTGCTTTCGGGCGCAGAGCTGTTCGGGCGCTCGACCGCGCATGGCCGGCGGCGTTTGCAGCGCGTGGAAAAGCTCGGGCGGAATCGCGCGCAGATCGATTTTAGCGAGCTGAACGAAGGCGATCTCGTGGTGCATCTGGAGCATGGGATCGGGCGCTTCGTCGAGCTGACTAAAATGCCTGCGCCAGGCGGCGGATCGCAGGAAGTGTTGACGGTCGAATTCGCGGACGACGCGCGACTCTACGTGCCGCTGGAGCAGGCGTATCTCGTCTCGCGCTATGTCGGCGTGGGGAAGAAGTCGCCGCCCCTCAGCTCACTCGCGGATGCGAAATGGTCACGCGCGAAGAAGAACGCCGTCGCCTCGATCTTTGATTACGCGGGAAAAATGCTGGCGGTGCAGGCGGAGCGCGAAACGCAGATAGGGCACGCCTTCGGCCCGGACACGAAATGGCAGAGCGAGTTCGAGCACTCCTTTCCCTATCGCGAAACGGCCGACCAGCTAAAGGCGATCCAGGACACAAAGCGCGACATGGAGCAGGCGCGCTCAATGGATCGGTTGATCTGCGGCGATGTCGGTTTCGGCAAGACGGAGGTGGCGATTCGCGCCGCGTTCAAATCGGTCATGGATGGCCGCCAGGTCGCGGTGCTCACGCCGACGACGGTGCTGGCGCAGCAGCACTTCGAGACCTTCCGCCAGCGCATGCTCGACTACCCAGTGCGCGTCGAGATGATGAGCCGCTTCCGTTCGCAAAGTGAGCAGAAAAAGGTGCTCAAAGAGCTCGCGACGGGCGGCGTTGACATCGTCGTCGGAACGCATCGGCTGATCTCGGGTGACATCGTTTTCAAGGATCTCGGCCTCGTGGTGATCGACTAAGAGCAGCGCTTCGGCGTTCTGCACAAAGAGAAGTTCAAGGAGCTATTCAAGCT
>JALZAD010000009.1 GCA_030948555.1 Verrucomicrobiota bacterium
CAACCGTGCTCTCGCGCGCCGGCCGCAGCGAAGTGGAAATCTTCTGCGCAGATCAACGCGAAGTGAGCCCACGTTTCCGAATCGGCGACACACCGAAGCGGGCGGCCTTCCAGCCGACCTTCGATCACATCTTCTTCGGAACGACGTCGGTCGGGGAGACGGAACCGGGGCAGCAGCTCACCGATCCTGTTCGCGTTTAGTCGCAGCCACGTTTCCGATTCTTTGCTCCGGCGCGCGTCAGCACCGCACCGGTTATCCTGAGGCTGGCGTAGCGCGCCGAAGATTTCACGCAGGGTGGTTAGCGTCTCAGTTCAGGGAGCGAAAGCGCTCGCGGCCTGTGCGAGGTCCTTCGCCGTCTTCGCGGCTCAGGATGACGCGTGCGTGGTGCGACACGCGCCGTGCGGTGCGCTACCGCGCGCTACTTGCCTTTGACGTCGGGGTCCTGCTGGACCTTCTCCAGGTCGATATTCTCGTTGCCGAGCTTGCCGGTGAACGCCTTCACGAATGCGTTTCGCACTACGTTAAAGACGGTCTCCAGAACGGCCGGCGCAGGATTATCAAAGCTTCCGTTGATCGGCACCCGCGTGCCGAAACGATCCTTTGGATGATTGCGAATGATGCGCGTGATTCCGCCGACGATTCCCTGCCAGATGAAGTCGATCGGATTATCGGCATCGTGCGCCGGGTCGAAGATCGACATGTTGTCGAAGACCGGCTCGACATAGCCGCGGAACCTTCCCTCTTTTGATTCCATCTCGGTCGCGACGCGGAGCGTGCCGCTTTCGAAGGTGATGCTGGCGTAGGCTTTCGCGAAGTCGTTCAATTTCACCAGCGGCAGGCCGGCGACTTCCGTCTTCATGGTAAAGGTCGGCTTCTGCGCGTAGGGATCGAGGTTGATGTTGGTGGCGAGCGTTCCATCACGCAGCGGCCGGCCTTTGATCTCGATGTCCGCGTGCAGCGACTTCGAGAGCTTCAGACTGTTCGTTAGGTTCGTCGCCACCAGGTCGACGCGGTCGATCACGACGTCGACTTTCGGGGTGCGGCTGAAGTCGCGGTAGTGCACTTCGCCTTCATTCACAGTGAAGCGATTGATCTTCACCGGGAAGAGCTCCTTCACTTTTTGCGCCCACGGTTTGTCGACGCCGACCTGCGAGTTGTCCGGGTTCTTCGAGTTCACGAAGTTCAGCTTCGGCCGCTCGAAGTTGATCTCGCCGACCATCGCGCCGTGGAACAGCTCGCCCCATTGCACGGAGAGATCGACGATCGGTGCGGCGAAGAACGGAACCGGCACATTGCCCGTGACCTTTTTGATCTCCAACGCGCGCATGGTGTAGGCGCCGCGCCAGAGATGAATGTCGATGTCGGCGACGTGACCGCGGTAGCCATCGATCTCAGAGAGCTTGCGGTTGACGTAATTGCGCACCCAGATCGGCGCCATCGCGCGCACGACCAAAGCAGCGAGCAAAAGGACGATCGCCAGCCAAAGAAGTTTGCTCCGGTAAATGGGTTTCATTGCGCGGAAAAAGCTACCACGACGCATGCGCCCGCTCGCGTCCAAGTTTCAACCTACGACGCCACAGAATTGGCCGCGTCGCCCTAGCCCTTCTTTGTCTTGGCTTTGTGCCGGACAACGGCGGACGCGCTGGGGCTCGGCGTGGCTGTCGGAGTTGGAGTCGGCGTGGCCGAGGGCGTCGCCGACGGCGAGGCCGACGGGAGCGGAAAGGCGAACGTTGGCGCTGGAGAAACGCCGGGCGAGCCGCTCGGCGATGTGGAAGGCGATGGGCTCGTCGAGGGCGACGGTGATGGCGAGGGAGTTGGTGTTGCCGTGGGTGTCGGAGTAGGCGTCGGCGTTGGGATGCTGCTGACCCATTTGTGCAACGGAATTCCCGCTCCGCCGATTTCGTTCACGAGCGCTTCGCAACGCGAGTTGATCTTCTCCAGATCGGGCGGACCGAAGTTCGATTCCGCGGTCGCGGGGAAAAGCAGGTAGGTGATTTTGAGGTCGTTCATTGCCCGATTCGTGGCGGTTGCGCTCGCGCTGATTTCCTTCGCGATGCGCAATGATGCTTCGCCCGTTTTATCCGCCGGGCCGACGTCGCCAACGATCGCGGGATAGATCGCGTTCTCAGAAACAACCACCGCGTAGTCGCCGACTTTTGCGCCGGTCGTCTTCGTGAACCCGGCCGGGATGACGATGAACGGATCGTAGGTGCCGACCAGAAAACTGAACGTCTTCAGCGTGCCGATCTCGTCGTGCGCTTGCGCGATCGCGCCCTTCAACTCGCGCTTGCGATCCGCGCTCGTCGCCTTCGCGTTTGCTTCGTTCTCGAACTTCTTCGCCTTCTCTTCGAGCACCGGCAGATACGGATTCGCCGCGCTCGTTTTCTTCGCCCATCGATAGCTCGTGAAGGGCTGGAAGTTCGGTGAAGTTCCGCTGCCCGCCGGGACGCGGTCCGCGTCGGATCCGTCCGCGTCCGAATCCATCTCGGACTGAAGCAGAATGACTTTCCGCTTCGAATCGGGGTGGCGCAGATCGAGCACCGTCTGGCAGTCGTAGAAGTTGTGTCGCGAGAGTAACTGGTCGAGCCGGCCGAGATTTTGCCGGAGCGATCTCAGCTTCGTTTCGTAGAGCTCGTTGAAATAGGGCGAGAGCGAATCCTCCTTCACCATCGCGGCGAGCCCGGGAAGAAGGCGCGGCAATTCGCCATTCACTTTCGCGAGCTCATCCACCGTGCGGTTCGGCGTGGGCGTACGAACCTGCAGCTTCAAGTCGAGCACGTAGCTCTCCGGATCGACTCGCTCTTCCGAAGCGGCGCGGCCCGGAGTCGGTTCGACCGCGGGCCGCAGCGTGATGCCATTGAAAAGCCGCGCCGTTTCGAGTTTGCCCGTGACCACGCGAGTGCGCGGCGTCGGCTCCGGCGTTGCCGCCGGCTCGATCATCCGCTCGAGTGGCATCTCCGGCGCCTGCATCACTTTCCAGTGCCAGCGCTCGAGCGAAATCCAACGCAGCACCACCGCCGCAAAGAGCGCGAGGAACAGGAGCGACGCAATCCAGCGCAACGTTCTCACGCGCAGTTTTCGGAGGCGCAGCGTCTAGCGTTTGAGCAACGCCGCGATCGCCACCAAGACGCCGATCACACTCAGTACCGACATCAAACCCGCGGGCATAATGCCGCCCGTCTTGATGAACGCCGGCACAAAACGTCCGGCCAGCAGCAGCGAAATAATCAACCCGAGCACGAGCGCGATTGTGACATTCGCGGGAAGCAGAAAGGCCGCGACGAGAAGCAGGATTCCGCTGATCGATCCCGCGATGATCGAAGCCGTGCTGCCGGCTTTCACGTAGCCCATCACGCCGCCCAGGATGGTGAGAACGCCGAAGATGATGAAGTAGAGTTTAGCTGCGCCGATCATGGTGCCGATTGGTACGCGTGCTATGCGATTGTGTCGAGCGCGACGCCGAATGCGTCAGAGCAATCGCGCGTCGAACGCGAACCGCTCGGGCGGGCCGATCCGCACGCGGTGGAAATCCGGATGCGCCGGGTTGATGAGGTAGTTGAATTCGGAAGGGATGATCGAGTTCGGAACGGCGAGCACGAGCGAGCGAACTTCTTTCACCCACCGATCGCCGATCTCGGCCGTTGCGGGATGAAACGGCATCGCCCGCCAACCGTCCGGCAGCTGACGCTCGGATAATCGCTCAACGAAGCGATCGTCCCACTTCGCACCGACAAATCCGTAATCCTGCGCGGGCGAAGCCGTGCGAACGTGCGCGAGAATCTCGAGCACGCAGAGGGAGCGATACTCCGCCACATAGACCACCGCTTTGCCAGGTGAATTCCAGCGCGCGCCGTGGCGACGAGCGCCTTCGCCGCTGTAGGCTCGCTCTGCGTAACGCGCGCTCACCAGGCGCCATCCCGACGCCATCAGGCGAGGTCGCCCCACTCGATCCGCCCGAGCACGGCATCGACTTCTCGCGCGCCCGCTTCCGTGCGGGCGTAATCCAGCGGAACCGCGCCGCCGAGCCCGTACTGCGGATGCTTCAGCCACTGGCTCGCGCGGTCGCTGTCGCCGAAAAGCTGGATGGCGTGCTCGAGCAGGCGTTGATAGCGGACGACGCGATCCGATTCGTCGAGGTCGAGCCGGCCAGCGGCTTTCCGGCGATGCAGAGTGGCGCGTGAGATGCCGAGCTTTTCCGCGAGCTGATCGAGCGGGAGCGCGAGCTCACGGCGCATTTTTTCGAGATCGCGGAACGGGATGCCGGCGCGGATCCGCTTTACCAACTCATGTGCGCCGTGGCCGTTCAGGCCATTGGCCCGGCCGTTTGATGACGCCTTTTTTTTCGCCGTCACCGTTTTCATATGAAACAGACTATCGTCTCAATTGCGACACGGCAATCTATTTTGCGCCGCACCACTGGTCCACCCATTCGTTCACTGTCTTATACCAAAGCTGCGAGTTCTGCGGCTTCGTCACCCAGTGACCTTCGTCCGGGAAGTAGAGGAACTTCGACGGCACCTTCAGCCGTTGCAGGGTGCCGAAGAGTTGCATCCCTTCGCTGACGTCGAGCCGGTAATCGAGCTGGCCGTGAATCACGAGCGTTGGCGTTTTGAACTTCTCCGCGAACAGGTGCGGCGACCATTTGCGGTAGAGCTCACGGTTCGTCCAGGGCGTGCCTTTGAATTCCCACTCGTTGAACCACAGTTCTTCCGTCGTGCCCCACGCGCTCTCGGTGTTGAACATGCCATCGTGCGAGACGATGCACTTAAAGCGATCAGTGTGGCCGAGGATCCAGTTGGCCATGAACCCGCCGTAGCTAGCGCCCATCGCCGCTTCGCGCGTCTGGTCGATGAACGGATACGTCTTCTCGACGTAATCGACTCCCTTCATCAGGTCATCGTACGGCTTGCCGCCCCAATCGCCGCTGATCGCGTCGGTGAACTTCTGCCCGTAACCGGTCGAGCCGTGGAAGTTGATCATGACGACGACGTAGTTGCCCGTCGCGGCGAAGAGCTCCGCGTTCCAGCGATAGGTCCATGAATTCCCCCAGGCGCCTTGCGGTCCGCCGTGAATAAGAAATTTCAGCGGATACTTCTTCGACGTGTCGAAGCCGGGCGGCTTAATGATGAAACCCTGCACGTCGTCGTTGTTCGCGCCCTTGAAGGTGAATGCCTCCATCGCCGGCATATCGATCTGCGCGAGCAACGCGTCATTCATGTGCGTGACGGCGACCGGCTGATTGCCGTCGAGCCGCCAGATCTCGTTAGGCGCGCTGATCGACATGCGCGCAAAGAAGAGCTGGTTACCGCCGAAGATGAGATCGTCGGCATGCAAACGCGCCAGCTCCGTCGGCTGCTTCGCCTCCAGCCCTAACGAGTAGATCGGCGATTCGCCGTGATCTTCCGCACTGAAGAAGAGCGTCTTCGAATCCGGTGACCACACCAGCGAACCAATCGAGCGATCCCAATCCGCGGTCGCGTTCCGCATCTGCCGCGCCTGTCGATCGAAGATGATGAGCGACTGCTTGTCCGCTTCGAAACCGGCGCGGGCCATGGAGCGCCAGGCGAGGAACTTCCCATCCGGCGAATAGACGGGCGAGTTGTCGTTGCCGGGGCTGGTCGAAATCTTCTTCGCTTCGCCGCCGGTGATCGGGACAAGGAAGATGTCGTTGTTCGTGCTGATCGCTTCGACTTGATCATGGTTACTCGTGTAGGCGACCTCCTGCCCGTCCGGCGAGACGGCGTAGAGATCCTGGCCGCCGAGATTGAATGGCGGCACATCGTGATCGCCCGGCGTGAGATCGCGCGCCGGCATCGACTCCGCTTCGCCGGCCCGTGAAACCGCGCTGATCACGAAGAGATGGC
>JALZAD010000012.1 GCA_030948555.1 Verrucomicrobiota bacterium
GGATAACGACTTTCGGCAGCAGTCCGGTGCGCCATTGCAGGACCGACCAGTCGCCTTTCGCATTCGCAAGCGCGGCGCCGCAAAGCCCGCCGATGAGCGCGTGACTCGAGCTCGAAGGCAAGCCGAGCAACCAGGTGATCAGGTTCCAAACGATCGCGGCAATCAGTGCGCACAGGATTGCGGCCATCGTGATCACGCTCGTGTCGACCATCCCTTTGCCGATTGTCGACGCGACCGCGGTGCCGGTGAGCGCACCGGTAAGATTGAAGAACGCGGCCATCGCGATCGCCTGCCGCGGGGTCATCACTTTGGTCGAGACGACGGTCGCGATCGCATTCGCCGCGTCGTGAAAACCGTTGATGTACTCGAAGGCAATGGCCGCGAGGACGACCAGAAGGAGGAGAACCATCGGGTCAGCGCCTAAGCGCAATCAGGAATACTTCAGCACGACCTGCAGGATGATGTTGCCCGCGTCGCGGCAGCGATCGATCACCTTTTCGAGCAGCTCATAGATGTCGCGCAAAAAGATGATGTGCTTCGCTTCGTAGTCGCCGTGGTAGAGGTCGCGCAGGAGTTCGAGCTCAAGTTTATCGGCATCACCTTCGATGCTTTGCAGCTTGTTGTTTTTCTCGCGCGCGCTTCCCGCGTCGATGCCTTTGCGCAAATCTTTCACCATCGCGAGGACGCACTCCGCCGCTTGGTCGAGCAGGTCGAGATGCTTGCGGAAACTGCCACCATGCATGTCGCCGGGGCAGATCAAAATCCGCTCGCCGATCTTCTCCACCGTCTTCGGAATCTTGTAGAGCGCGGCCGCGAGCGCCTGGATGTCCTCGCGTTCCAGCGGGGTGATGAACGTCTTCGAAAGCTGCTCGGGCAGCTCCTGCGTGATCTGTTTGTCCTTTCGCCGGCTGTGCACGAACTGGTCGAGACTGGCCGGTGAATCGAAGTGCTCGATCTTACCGAGCAAGGCGACGAGATGATGCACGCTCGCGTCCGCCTGTTCGGCACTGGCCTCGAGCAAATCGTAGAACTTCTGGTCGTGGCCGAGGAATTTTTGGATCGAAAACATGGCGGCTCAGGTCGGTTGAACGTCGGGAGCGTGCCTTGCGCTCAACCTTCGCGCAAGCGGTAGCCGAAGCCGCGCACGGTTTCGATCGCGTCGGCTGCTTTGCCGAGCTTCTTCCGCAGCCGCCGCACGTGCGTGTCGACCGTGCGGGTGTCGATCAGACTTTCGTAACCCCAGACTTCGTTGAGCAACCGGTCACGCTCCTGTACCCGGCCGCGCCGCAGCATGAGCATACTGAGGAGCTTGAATTCGACGCTCGTCAGCCGCACCAGCTTGCCATTCACGGTCACGCGATGACGCGCGGGATCGACTGTGATCGGGCCGACAGTCAGCTGTTCATCGACCACGTCGCCTTTGCCGCGGCGCATGATCGCTTTGATCCGCAACGCAATCTCGCGCGGGCTGAACGGCTTCGTCACGTAATCGTCCGCCCCGAACTCCAGCCCGACGATCCGATCGATCTCCTCCGCTTTTGCGGTCAACATGATGATCGGGATGTGCTTGGTCGCGGCGTCGTTCTTGAGCGCTTTGCAAACCTCGAGTCCCGGCATCTTCGGCAGCATCAAATCGAGAATGATGAGCGACGGCCGTTCTTCCCGCGCTTTGCGCAGACCTTCCGCGCCGTCGGTCGCCGTCGAGATGTCGAACGCGTCCGCCTTACGCAAATTCGTCGTCAGCATGTCGAGCACGTCCTGCTCGTCCTCGATGATGAGGATTCTATTGCTTGATGGGACGGTCATGCGGCATTCCTAGTCCTACCGCATGCGTCAACAACCCGGATCGCGGCCGAGCAGCAGAACGGCTGCGAGCCTTAGGTAAGCTTCAGCAACGAGGCGATACGCTGCCGCTTCCGGTAAGCGATCGCGACCACGCTAAGGATCCCGGCTGCCCATGTGCCAGGCTCGGGCACTGGCACCAGCTCATACATGTTGTTGCCCAGGTGCAGCTCGCCGATCGGGCCGCTGTAGCCATCGAAAACGAACGTGCCCGCTGCAATGAAGGGCAGAAGGTCGCCGGTAAAAACGAGATGATCGCCGGTCGTGCCCGCGCCAGGGACGTAGCCGGTGATCGTGAGCTGAAACTGATTCGGCACGAGATAGCCGAAGGCGAGCACGCCATCCGCGACATTGCTGAAGTCGATCGTCGAGTTCGCAGTGAGCGTAAGGAGGCCGAGCCCTGGCGTTGCAGACGGCGTCCCGTCGGCTGTGTAGTTGCCTTCCTGCGCACCCGCAGTCTTGATCGTGCCGCCCGCGAGCGTGAGCGGCGCGCCGCTAACGTGGTCGCTGCCACCCCCGCTAATGAGCAAGGTGCCGCCGCTGTTCACCGTAATGGAACGGGTCCCCGCGCCGCCACTACCGAGCGCGCCCGTCGCGCCGGCGTTGAGAATGCCGCCCTGGATGAGCGTCTGGCCGGTGAAGGAGTTATTGCCAGTCAAGTTCAACTGCCCTGAGCCTGTTTTAGTTAGGCCGAGCGCACCGGTGCCGTCTGCGATCGTGCCCGCGTAGATTGTGTTGTTCGTCTGGTTAACAGTGAGGACGCTCAAGGTCGTGCCGCTATTGGTGATCGTCGCACCAGCCGGGCCGGCGAGCTGGGAAATCGTCTGCTGATAACCGGCAAGGTCGAGGCTCCTGGCTACCAGTGTCGGAGCGAAGTCAACCCGGGTTGTGGTTGGAAGCGCATTGCTGATTCCGAGTCTGAGCGTTCCCGCGATGATCGTGGTGTTCCCGGTGTAAGTATTCTGGTTCGCCAGCACCTGCGTCCCGCCGTTCAAAGCCAAGGTAGTATCTCCGCTGATCACGCCGGAGAAGCTTCCGTCCGTGCCTGCGATCTCGAGACGGGCACCGGCGGTGCTGCTGGAGTTGATCACGCGCGCGGTGTTCGAATTAACGATGTTGCCATTGATGTTCACGACCGCGCCCTGGTTCGAGACCGCATCATTGAGCGAACCTATGGTTTGCAACGCGAAGCCGTTCAGATCGAGCGTCGCGCCGTTGGCGATCGACAAGCTGGCGGATCCGTTTACCGCAACGCGATCCGCGGTCAGCTGCAGTGTCCCGCCATTGATGTTCACGCCACCGTGCGTCAGCGATTGGCTCCCGATCTGAACCGTGCCGGGTCCGTTGAAGTTGATCGGCGTGGTCGCGCCCGACCCCGCGTTCATGTCACCTGTGAGCCGGAAATTACCTGGTCCGCCGATGGTGATGCCATCCACGCCTTGGAGCGAAGAAGAAATGCTCGTTAGGCCGGAAGCGACGGACAGGATGACCAGATCGCCGCTGCTAAATGAGGAAATCTGATCACCGCTGATCGAGGTAGCTCCGGTTCCGCTAAAAAGAAGACCATTCGCGGGCATGAGCACCCCGTTTAGCGTGATGCTCTGTGCTCCGCTGCTGTTTCTGACCTCAACCGTGTTTGCCTGAGCGCCATTTAACGTGCCGCCTAGAGGCAAGCTAATCACAGTATTTTTGTCGGCGTTGGTCGCGGGATTGGCGTTGTCGTAGGCGGTCTGCTCGCTACTCGGATTCAACTGACGAACGCCAGTGGAAGAAGAATACGTGGCGAAGCTCATTCCTGTTCCGGCAGAGGTTGACGTGCCGTCGTAAAGGGCGCCGCGTAATACCGGCGCAGTCGGCGTTCCGAAAACTGCAAAAGCGGGCGCAGTCGAGGCAAAAGCACCGCTTGTTGTCACCGCTGGACTCGGGGAAAAGAAGATGCTCGCAATACCTGATGAAGGCCCGGTGCCAAGGGAGCTGCCGCGATAAAGCACGGTCGCGCCAGCACTACGGGTCTCGAGTGCCCCGAAGACCAGCGCCGCGCCGCCGCTCGAAGGGTTCACGGTGACTGTGGAATGCCCTGCATCAAACGTGACTGCTCCCACCGACTCATTGGTCCGTAAGACGTTGCCCTGGAGGCTGATCTCACCGCCACTAAGTATTACTCGGGCAAAATCATAGACGCGGTTGGTATTGTTTGTGCCACTGCTATCAAGCGTGAGGCGGCCAGTCTCGTTTAGGCTTACAAAGCTCGTCCTGGTTAAGGCGCCGTTCGCGCCGTTGAGGCGGAACTCGCCGCCATTGACGAAGGTCCCACCCTCGTAGCTGTTCGCGGCGGTCGCGATGAGCGTGCCCGTGTCGGTTTTAATGAAATACCCGGCAGTTGACGCTGCGCCCGTGTCCGTAATGGCAC